>JACMMM010000649.1 GCA_014379065.1 Saprospiraceae bacterium | reverse complement strand
GTGGATGAAGATCGAAAGCGCACGGAATTTGAGTTTTTTCAACAAAGATGGCATTTCGCAGAACTTCAACATGCGCCCGATCAGACCCAGCCAGTCATCCAACAGATTTTTGCGCCCGACAAAAGCCAAGTTCCTAGGCTGAAGGTGCTAGCACAGGGCACCAATTTTCAACTAAAAGTCTGGGAGGCCCTGTTGCGAATCCCGCCCGGCGCAGTGACAACTTACGGCCAAATCGCCCGGAGCATCGGCAGTCCGGCGGCCACACGGGCAGTGGGAACAGCGATTGGCAGCAACCCCGTGGGATTTCTCATTCCTTGTCACCGGGTCATTCAGAGTACGGGAAAACTGGGCGGATACCACTGGGGCGAAACGCGCAAGTCGGCCATTGTGGGCTGGGAAATGGCGCGTTCATAATTACGATTTTGGATTTTGGATTTACGATTCTTTTGATTCGAAAAGGGGTAAAATCGTACTTTCTTCGGATCAAAAGAATCGTAAATCCAAAATCGTAAATCGCAAATTTTTCTCCTTCACTTTCAATAAAACATCGGTTATGAAAACCTTCATTTTCATCCACGGGTCGTGGCACGGCTCCTGGAACTGGCACCGCATTGTGCCCATTTTGGAAAAAGCGGGACACCGGACAATCGCCCTGGATTTGCCTGGCATGGGTCGCGACAAAACGCCCATTCATCAAGTCACCCTTCAAACCAGCGTGGATGCGATTTGCAACTTGCTCGACACGATTGAAGAAAAGGTCATCCTCGTCGGGCACAGCAAAAACGGTATCCTGATTTCGCAGGCTGCGGAGTATCGCCCGCACAAAATTGAAAAATTGGTCTACCTGGCGGCCTACCTCATTCCGAATGGCAAAACACAGCGAGAATATTCCATGCAGGACACGGAGGGAGTGCTGAAGCCTTTTGTTAAATTCTATGAAGACCTAAACGCCACCACCCTCGATCGGGCCATTTACAAAGAAGGGCTGTATGCGGATTGCGATGAGCACATCGTGCAATTGGCCAATGTGCTGCTGAGCCACGAGCCGTTTGCGTCGGGGGTTACGCCTTTGCAATTGACGGAAGAAAATTTTGGCTCCGTGCCAAGGGTGTACATCGAATGCACCAAAGACCGGGCGGTGACGCCCTTCATCCAGCGAAAAATGTACACCGAGATGCCCTGCGAAAAGGTGTACAGCATGGCTACGAGCCACTCGCCGTTTTTTAGCAAGCCGCAGGAATTGGCGGATATTTTGGAAGAGGTTTAGATGAGTCGTATTAGGGAGATACTTTCATCAAATTCTCTTCCGAACCTTTGTTGCCCGCAATTTGATCATGCGTATGGTAAGGCACGCTGTTTAGCAGCGCCATCAATTCATCCCGCTTGATTTTATATTCTTCAAACAACTGCCCTTTGATTGGGAGCGGTTGCGGAAGATTGAGCCGGAGGGGGTCTACTTCGCGACCATTTTTCCAGAAACGGAAGCAGCAGTGCGGTCCCGTAGCCAAGCCGGTGGAGCCTACATAACCAATAGTCTGCCCTTGTGCGACACGTGCTCCTGACCGGATGCCTTTTGCAAATCCGCTCATGTGGAGGTATTGGGTTTGATAAATGCCATCGTGTTTGATTTTCACAAAATTGCCATTGCCACCGCGACGGGTAGCCTCTAACACGGTGCCTTCGGCCACGGCTATGATGGGCGTTCCGTATGGAGCCGCGTAATCCGTCCCGAGGTGTGCTTTTACATACCCGAGAATAGGGTGCTTTCGGTGCAGGTTGTAGCGACTACTGATCCGGCTGAATTTGACGGGAGCCTTGAGAAAAGCCTTGCGGGCGGGGCGGCCTTCGTAGTCGTAATAATCTGTTTTCTCCCCTTCTTTTTGGAAATGGAAGGCGTAGGATTCTTTGCCCTCGCGTTCGTACACAGCGGCAATGATCTTGCCGGTGCCGACTGCTTCGCCTTGGACGTAATGCTGCTCGAACACCACCTTGAACCGGTCGCCCTGCTTTTGGTGATAGAAATCTACAGAAGAAGCCAGCACGTCAATCATGCCATCGGCGAGTTCGTCGGAAAGGCCGTTGTCGGTAAGAGCCTGCCAAAAACTTGTTTCCAAAACACCCGATGCGGCCACGATTTCGGTACGCACATCGCGCTTGACCACCTCTACTTGATACGGTTCTTTCAACTTGAAAACCGTGTATTGGTAAGGGTTTGGCTCATAAATCATCATCTCGGGAGCCTGGCCTGGTTGGCGGGCCAGGAATCGGAGTGAGGTGCCAACGCGAAGGCTGTTGATCTTGAATTTGTTTTTGCAGCGCTCCACGATTTTGCTTACCTGTGGGTAACTGAGTCCCGCCTGTTCCATTAGGATGGTGCCCAGCACGTCGCCGCGCTGGAGTTCTTTTTCGGACAAGGAGTACTCGTCCATGAAAAAGCCCCATCGGAGGTTTTGCGTTTCGAGCGGAAGTCTGTCAGTAACAATAGGCGTCGAAATTGCGGCGGCAGTTTTAGCAGAATCAGGGTGGAGGTAAGTGAGGGTGGCGGCAAATATGCCTGCTGTGATGGCCGTGCTTGCGGCGATGAGCGATGTTTTTTTTGCAAAAAAACGCTGCGCACGCCGCAGCCATCGCTCTGGGTTAGAGTCTAGATTCACGATAGAAAAGGACGATTAAGAAAAACGGTGTAGTAAACATTGTTTACCCTCCTTCGCGCTAAACGCGCTATGGCGGGTAAAGTAAAGGACAAATGTAGCATTGCATTTTGGTTTTTGCCCCATGATGGAGGGTTTTTTACCAACAGGGCAACTCGGAGTTTTTCCGCAAGGTGTGGATAACGCATGCCTATTCTCAAAAGAGGGTTCTTTTAACACAGGTAAACGTTTTACCTTTGTTTGGCAAAAACAGCCTCCTATTCACCCGCTAATACCCACCAACACCATGAAGCACCGACGCCTTTTGCCCTTTGCCCTTTGCCTTTTACATCTCGCCTTTTGTTGCTCCCTCTCCGCCCAAACCCAAGACCTCGCCGAAGACCTTCCCTTTTTCAAAACACAGGCCATTGAATACCAACGCTGGCTCGACTCCACGGGACTCGGACTTCGACTGCATGTGGACGAGGTCAAGTTCAAGAAAAACAGCACCTCTGAAATTGAGCTCCATCTCAAAATAAACAACAACAACATTGATTCTGCTGTGAGCCAGTGGAGCCAGCTTCGCCGCGATTTTGAAAAAGTAGAAGGCCGCAAGCTGGAAGAAAAACTGTTCCGTGTTTTTGTCCACAAAATGGAGATCCCGCCCGTGCAGGGAAATCTCCAGATTTATGTGCGCGACCACAATAACATGTACATCCCTTGTTTCTATGTCTGGATTTGGGAAGAAAATGACCGAATACAAATCGAAGCCAAACTCAACGAGTGCAAGGCCAAAGCCTTTGACTTTGAAATCAAATCTACCCCAATCAAAGGGGCAAAAGGCCGCACAGCGGATGTAAACCGCAGTATGCTTGCCCCCACAGTGTTCGACATTATCCTCGCTTACGCCCGCCAGCGCTATGAAACCTCCAGGTGTTATGACCGCTATCCCCGCATCGAAGAAGTCGAGCGGACGGAAGGCACTTTGCAATTCTGCGTAACCGACCTCTGCCGCGAGGTGCTGACCGACGAGAGCGAATCCGTGTGCTGTAAAACCTGCCAATTGCTCGGCATTTCGTGCAACGATATAAAGCGCGAACGACTCACGTTTCACTTTACTTACCTGCCTACCGCGAGCGGTTATCGCCTCAATTGTCGGCTCGAAGGCAAGTTTGGCTCCGGCTTCTACAAGCCGCGTAAAAGTGGATACATGGACATGGAACCAGATTTTGAAGACTATCTGGACACCTACGTCAAGAACTTTAAGAATGCCTTGCAAGATAGGTTGAGGTAGGCGCTCTCCCCAATATCCAATATCCAATATCCAATATCCAAATATCTCAATTTCCCAATGTCCAGTAAAAAAGACATCCGCGAATTGATGGCCCAAGGCCAACTCCGCGAAGCCACCGCAGCAGCCCTTGCCTACGCTGAAACCTGCGGCATTGCCGAAACGGCCAATGCCCTGACGGTACTGCAAGGAAACATCGAAGAAAACCGCCACCAATGGGGCACGGGGCAAATCGCCTACGAAGACTTTGCCCGCCATCACGCCCGCGCCACGCAAGGGCTGGCTGATAGCCTCGACGAATTGCCCGATGAACCTACCCCCGGCAAGGGGTCTAAACGCCTCACGGAGGAGAACGCCTTCAAACGGCGCTTGTTCTGGATGCTTGTCTCGGCCAAATTCCTGGTGTTTGGCTGGACCTACTACCTCTGGCAAACGGGCGGATTCCAGAACGAGGAAGCACTCACGGCCTTCAGTGCGCTGGCTCCGGCGTTTGTGGCCTATATATCGCTCATGTTGGCCGATTACCTGCGCATTCAACGAGATCATGGGCCTCCGCGTCGCCGCTATGTGTCCGGTACCCTGACCAAAGTAGCGTTTTGGCTTTTCCCGCTTTATGCGCTGGCCCAGATGTTTATTGTAGGGCGAAAAGCGCAAGGAGCGTTGTCTTTTGCGCAAATGAACATGGCGCTGG
>JACMMM010000648.1 GCA_014379065.1 Saprospiraceae bacterium | reverse complement strand
GGAATGCTATCCCATTGCCGGCGCTGAATTTTGGAGAATTCAACCGATTTTTGTTTCATCAAAACAAAGTATATGCTTTTCGATACAATGGGAAAGAAGCATTGGTTTCGGATTTGACCTTTTCAACGTTCCAAAATGTCCATTTGCCCGAAGGGGAGACTGTGGAGGGCGATGTCCTTTCTGTTGGAAATGACCTTTTCGTGTCCGTTTTTTTGTCGGGACTGCTCACCAGCTCCGATGGTAGCAATTGGCACAAACCCATGAACTTCAATCAATCAGGAGGCATGATCAAAGTGTTTGATGGCCGTTTGTACGCCATCCCAGGTTCAGGAATTTATAGGTTGACAGCGGACAAACTGCATTGGGAATCCATTGCTCCTGAATTCGAGTTGAAACAAGTACAGGGTATGTGGGTGGATAGTAATTATATCGCCATCGTCGCAGGTGGAGCCGCCTTATGGGTATCAAGCGATGGCGGACAATCTTTTAAACCTGCAAAAAACGAAGAAAACGGGAGCTTGCTCTCCGGTATTACCAACATGGGGAAATCTGGCGGCCGCTTGTTCGGCTGGGACTACAACTTTGGCGAAGGCCTGAGAAACGCCAAATACTCTGATGATCATGGGTTTAAGTGGAAAAGCCTCAAGCCTGTTTTTGATGGGCTGGCTCCACTAAAAATGGATGCATCTAATGGTCTGATTCACCTCATTGATTCTACGGGTATGTTATACCGTTGGAATATTACAACCCAAATTTTTGACCAAATATCAACCGCCCCAATTCCTTTTCATGGTACCGAAGAGACGTATTCTTTTTGCCCCATCTTTGTGAAAGATGAAACTTATATCGTGACAGAGCCTGCGTTTGACAACTCTTGGTATGGTATTGCTACGCACTGTTTTGTTTCCACAGATGCGGGGCAATCCTGGACGGAATACCCTGTTGGCTTGGGCAACATAGTAAGTTCAGGCGACACCATTTTTGCCACTAATCTATATGAACCTTTTACGATTTCGATGGATCAGGCTGCAACTTGGCAAAGCTTTTCGGAGGGAATGGAGAGTGATCCCTTCTGGCTCGATGTATTGGATGGAGAGGTTTTTGCAAGCAGTTTTAACCAGGTATATCGCCGCAAAACCAATGGCGAATTGCCCACGGTCCCAGCTGTCGAGCCTACCGATTTCATTGGGTTGTCTGCTTTCCCCAACCCATTCAGCGATCATTTTTCGGTTCAATTTTCTAAGCAAAAACCGATCACAACGGCTCGTTTATACGATATGCTTGGCAGGCAGATCGTTTTGCCTAGAGAACAATTTTTCGACGAAGAAATTCTGTTTTCAGGAGTGGGGCATTTGCCGCGAGGTGTTTATTTCCTCGAAATCGGATTCGGCGGGGGCAGCATCGTTGAGAAAATGATGAAGTTTTAAAAAACCACCCTGCGGCGCTAAACCAGCTTTCGCTTCATGTTGATCAAACCACTTTAGAATGAAAAAATCATTTAAACACAACGGCTATTTTTCCAAGCTTACACTTATGGTGCTTTTTTGTGTAGCCCCTTTTTGCTTGAAATCTCAATGGCTGGAAATAGATGGCCTACCTGGTGGCAAGATTTTAAGTGTATGCAAAGGGGAGAGCTCCGTCTTCGCTACCAGCTACGATGGCCTATGGAGGTCTACAGACGGTGGCGAACATTGGGCTAAAGTGCCACTGATGGACTCAAGGTGCTTTGTTTCAACGGATGGCCTCAATGCTGTAGCATCTTTTGATGCCAACTTGCCCTTTCCATTTTACCGAAAGTCATTTCAATCTACCGACGATGGCGCGACCTGGACAGAAGTGACAATGAATCCAAATGATTCTTTGTATGCTCCAGAGCAGGTGTTTGGCCATTATGCCTACACTCGAAAAGCAGGCTCTCTCTATGGTGTTTATAGAACGGGCGACTTTGGCGCAACTTGGGAATTCGTTTCTCCCGAAGCGCTTTTTACTTTTATCCCGGATGCTGGCAAGATGTATCGAAGCAATGAAAAAGCCCTTCTGGAATCTTCCGATGGAGGCTCATCTTGGGATACACTTTCGGTCTTTCCGAATTACGTTCAACTACGAATCAAGAAAGGGGACAAGATACTTTTGAGTAGTACGCTGTTTCAAATCGGGGATTTTCTCTATCTCTCCGAAGACAATGGCGCCACATGGAAGACCATGCCCATTCCCTCCGAGGGCGACCACCCCTATGATATTTTCGCGCTGCACCAAGGCAAACTTTATGCATTCCGCAAATTTTCAAGCTATGCCGTGGTGGCAGATTTGTCCACTGGAGTGTTCGAGGATCTCAATTTGCCAGAGAGGTCTCGGACAGGTCTTGGGGTAGTCTCTACGGGTGAAAAACTCTTGCGCCCGATCTATTACAATGGAGTGTCCCTTAGCAACGATGGCACTTCTTGGCACAAAGTTCAAGGTATTAATACCAGCGGCAAACTACAGGCTTTTGATGGGAACCTATACGCTACACCCGGAATGGGGTTTTATCGGCTCAAGCCTGATAAGCAGCACTGGGAATTGATTGCGCCCGATTTTGAATTGAGACAAATACAAAGCTTTGCGGTGGAGGGCGACTATATCACACTCGTTTCGAGCAGCGGACAAGTATTGGTTTCCAGCGACGGTGGGCAGACTTTTGAGCCAGGGAAAAATGAAGATGGTAGCCCAGCGTATGGCAATTATCGAATGGAAGAAGCTGGAGGACAGTTGTTCGGATGGGATTATATTGGCCTGAGAATTCTTCAACCACAATATTCAGACAACCAAGGCCTCAACTGGAAAAGTCTATCGTCTTCGATTGGCAGCCTTTACCCAACAACATTGGCGGTTTCCAACGGGCATTTATATCTGTGTGACACGCTGAACCTGCTTTATCGTTGGGATGCTTCAGCCCAAACATTTGAGCAAATTTCTACCACACCCATCCCATTTGCAGGAAGCAACCGGCCAAAATTTACAATTTTTGTAAAAGGCGATACCTATATCGTGGACGAACCTACAGGTGATTTCACACAGGACACACTTGAGGCACGCTACTTTGTCTCTACCGATGCCGGGCAATCGTGGACAGAACACCTGCTCCCCTTGTGGATCATTGAATGTTCAGCCGACACCATTTTTGCAACGGGATTAGGGCTTCAGGCAGGCATTTCCACGGATCAAGCGGATACTTGGCAGCCTTTTTCGGAGGGCATGGAAGGCAATGCTACCTGGCTTGAAATATTTGAAGAAGAGGTTTTTGCAAGCACGGAGAACAAAATTTACCGCCGCAAAACCAACGGCGAATTGCCCACCGTCCCAGCCGCCGAGCCTGCCGATTTTTCTGGATTAACTGCTTTCCCCAACCCGTTCAGCGATCATTTTTCGGTTCAATTTGCTAAGATAAAATCGGTCACAACGGCTCGTTTGTATGATATGCTTGGCAAGCAGATCGTTTTGCCTGGAGAACCATTTTCCGATGCAGAAATCCTGTTTTCAGGGCTGGGGCATTTGCCGCGAGGGGTGTATTTCCTCGAAATAGAATCTGGCGGAAGCCGCTCAGTAGAGAAATTGATGAAGATTTAAGTGAGAACCCGTCCTACGGCTTCAAGCCGTAGGACGGGTAACATCCCAATATGAGTCACCCCGAATTTTGGATTGGTTCATGCTTTTTTTGGTGCCTTAATGGTGCGTAGCACCCTAAACGTCGGTAGAAATGCCAATCGATGCGTAGAAAAGGTGCGTAGCACCGGAACAAACACGGCTTAAACGAGTGCATGTTCCGGTGCTACGCACCTCCCAAATACTTGTAACCGACTTTACTACCGACGTTTTGGGTGCTACGCACCTATTCCGAAAATCTGGGATGACTTATGTTGGGTCTTTCTCAATTCACTTTCACCACCTTCAAAGGCTTGGAGGCCTGCCCTTTCTGTTCGATTCGGACAAAGTAAACCCCGTTGGATAGGTTGGTGCCAATGATGGCTTGCCCGGAACCGCCTTCGAGGTCAAGGGCTTGCACCAATTGCCCGGCGAGGTCAAAAACCTTTAGCACGCTTTGCTTTTCAACGTTTTCGTACGTGACCATGGTTGTCCCGTTGAAAGGGTTGGGCATGGCAGATAGTGTTGCCGTAAGCTCCAGGTCCTTATTGCCAAGCGGCTGATCTTCTACATTGAATTGGTCAAACGCGGCCTCGTAGGTATCAAATACGGCGCCGCTTGGATTGTCAAAACAAACCACGCGGATGCTCATGGTGCTGCTGAGCGACACAAAATCCGTTACGTCAAACTCCATCAACTGCCAATCAAAACTGTCGCCCTTGCGTTTCCAAGCGAGTTTTTCTTGTGTGCCATTGCTGACGTAAACTTTAATGGAATCCACGAACTGTTGTAGAACATTGGCGGAAAGACAAAATACCTGTGCTGAAATGCGCGGGTTCAGGTAATTACTCAAATCCATGATGGGGGATTGCAGGATGGAGGTGCCACTTTCCACATCGTCTGCAGCAAGATCAGGAGAAGCGTTTCCTGTCACATAGCAGGAAAAACCCACGTCACCGGATACATCTTCCCCTGGGGCGAGGGTAAGCCCATTGAAAATTACCGCGAGTGGGGCATCGGTGCGCTCCCACTTTCCTTGAGTGGAAGTGCCACTTTGTTGCCAGCCGTAATCGAACACAAAATCGTCCTGATAACCTTCTTCCAATTCGAGCACGAATTGTTGGTTGTCGGTTATTACCTGGTTTTGCACCTTGTAGCGGTAACCCCAGCCACCAGCCACGATATCATAAAGTCCACCTACCACGTTGGGAATGCTGAACTGCCCGTTGGCATCTGTAGTTACCTCGAAGCTTGCATCGGGCGAAACAATAGCGACATGGGCATTGGGTACGGGGGCCGCATTGCTAGCGAGCACCACCTTCCCGCCAATCGTGTAATTAGAAGCGATCGAGAGCGCCACATCAAGCGTGGTCACTTCGCCAGTGATCAGATTGGCCGAGGTAAAAACGGGTTGATAACCAAATTTAATCACTCGTACCTGCACCGTGCCAGACTGGGCAGTGCCTGTGTGATAGAGGCCGTTCGCGCCTGTGGTCTTGGCGGACGTGTTGAATCCCACAATCTGCACCGTCGCGCCGGAGAGCGGCAGCCCGTTGGCAGCATCCGTGATTTTTCCTTCCAGATAGCAAGCGCGTTCATAAGTTGGGCTTAACACCCAAAGCTCGCCGGGCGTGATATTGCTCGCTACCAAGTTGCCGGAGGGTAAATACGGGTACACGCCCCAACACCCATCAAACGAACCTCCTGAACCTTGCGGGTAAGTGTCGTAGCTGCCGGTCTCCACCAAAAAGCTCGGATTTGTTACGTCCACAATGGTTACACCTTGTGTGTACCAAGAAGTTATGGCGTAATTGCCTCGAATCTGTGTGTTGTGGACAATGCTGCCAGAGCCGGG
>JACMMM010000072.1 GCA_014379065.1 Saprospiraceae bacterium | reverse complement strand
TCCAGCGGGGACTGGGTGTATTAATGATCGTTTTTGGGCTGGTATTGGTAGTCCGGGCGATTGTTTTCTGACGATTATGGTCTTCTTTGGGCAAAGTGGGCGAAATTCGGCTGTGGCTTTGAGAGAATTCTTGAATTTTGCCAAAGTAAACAAATAAACATCTCAACGCATTAACAACTCATAACCATGCGCCTACACTTTTCCATTCTCTTCACTGCGCTTTGCGCCACGCTTTTTGCTCAAAGAGCCCCCAACCATTTCCACTCCGTTTCTCTAGATGCTGTGGTTTTGCCACAAATCGCCCAACGCGAGTTCGAACCGCTGAAATATTCGGCTTTTACGCTCGACTATGCGTCCATCGTGGCACAACTGAACACCGCGCCCAAGGAATTCACTGCGGATGCCAAAAAACACCTATGTGTGGTGGCCTTGCCCATGGCTGATGGCAGTATGGAAGAATTCGTGATGCTGAAAACCAGCCCAATGACATCAACACTTGAAGCGCAACACCCAGAAATTTTAACCCTTGCAGGCACCTCGCTGAACAAACCAGGTTTGCGCGTGCGCCTCACGGCAACGCCACATTGGGGTTTGCAGGTTATGATTATGCGCCCTGACAAAGGCATAGAACGCATTCAGCCCCTGGCACGGGGCCAAAACCTTTATTACATGGCCTATGATCCTATTTATGAACCAATAGACCCGGCAATGGCCACGCTGAAAACCGGGTTTGAAGCACAGCCCGATTTTTCTAACTTGAAGGAAGATGGTGCTCAACGCTTTTCACCCGGAGCGCCAAAACCCGAAGATGGCGAGCACCTCGATGGGCTTGTCGTGTTGAAAAAATACAAATTTGCCTGTGCCTGCACGGGCGAGTTTTCGGTAAGCCTTGGCGGCAACAAGGACGTTATTTTCCAAAAAGTCACTCAAATCACCAACGATCTAAATGCAATCTATGAGCGCGACCTCAATATCCGCCTGGAGCTTATCCCTGAGTCTTACGACATTATTTTCTTGGATCCTACTACAGACCCCTACCCTGGCACCGACGTGGGTGGATGGATGAATGCTAATCCCTCTGCTATGTTCAATGTGCTCGGCAATGACAACAAATATGATATAGGGCACGTCTTTGCAAAGTATCTCGGCGGCGCCGCCATCGGTGTGGCTGGTGGTACTGGTTGCACACAGACAAAAGGTCGTGGTTGCTCGGCTGGAGATCCTCCTTACAACAACTTCTTTTTCACGGTGGCGGGCCAGGAAATCGGCCACATGTGGAATGGAGGACATACGTTCAACCAATGCAACATCGGCGATCAATTCAATTACGAATCTGCTTGCGAGCCTGGGAGTGGCAGCACTATCATGTCTTATAACGGATCCTGTGCCGGAAACAACATCAGTGGCGGCAACGCGCTTTATTACCACGTCTGCTCCATCGCTGAGATTCGCAATTTCGTAGAAAACCAAGAAGGCGCCACTTGTGGTCATGATGAGACGACCAACAACAACGACCCCATCGCCACCGCAAACTACCCCGACAACCTGTTCCTCCCCATCAGTACTCCGTTTGAATTAACAGGCTCCGCCATTGATCCCGATGGCGACACACCATTGACCTATTGTTGGGATGAGATAGACCTTGGCCCCACTACCACGCTCGGCAACCCTGTAGGTGATTCGCCCCTGTTCAGATGGTTTACACCAACCACCGATCCTACGCGCACGTTTCCTCGTATGCAGACCGTGGTTAACGGCGGGATTAACCCTGAGGAGGTGCTGCCAACCTACAACCGCAATATCACGCTCGTATTTGTAGTGCGCGACAACAAAACTGGCGGTGGGGGCATTGGGTACGACACCGTCTCCTTGCAGTCTACAACCTCGGCAGGGCCTTTCCTGGTGAGTTATCCCAATTCGCTCAATAATGTCTGGAATGTAGGCGAATATCAGACCGTAACCTGGGATGTGGCCAACACAGACAATACCGTGGTCAAATGCAAGAAAGTGAACATTCGCCTCAGCACCGATGGAGGATTTACTTATCCAGTCAGCTTAGCCCAAGGCGTGCCAAACATTGGCAAGGCCTGCATAACCGTCCCAAACAATATCGGCATCAAGACGCGCATCCGAGTGGAAGCGGCGGACAATGTGTTCTTTGATATTTCCAACTTCAACTTCAAAATACAACAGCCCAGCACTGCGAGCTTCTCGCTCTGCGCTACCAAACTTGAAGACTTGGTCTGTTTACCCGCCTCTTTTTCTACAGAAATCAGTACCGCCGCACTGGCAGGTTTTTCTGGTCTAGTTACGCTCTCCGCCACCGGATTGCCCAATGGCGCAACGGCTAATTTCAGCCCCAACCCTGTTCCAGTGGGAGGCATTTCCACCCTTACCGTTTCCTTGCCCGCCAATTCACCAGAAGCGACCTTCGACGTGACGGTACTGGGCACTTCAGGCGCAAACACTTCTTCTTCGATCATCACGTTGACCTCGGTCAGCAATGATTTTACGGCAGTAGCGCCCACCTCTCCTGCAAATGGAGCGTCGGGCGTGAACACGCAGCCTTTGCTTCAATGGAGCACTTCGGTTGATGCCAATTTTTACGACGTTGAATTGGCCACTAGCCCTTCTTTCGCAGCCAATACCATCGTATCATCAAAACTGAACACCAGCTTGGGCAGTTTCCAAATCACGACCGCATTGACGGAGGGTGGCGTTTATTACTGGCGCGTTCGCCCCAAAAATGACTGTGGCGTGGGGGCTTGGTCAGAAACACAAGTGTTTGTGGTCAGCCTGCTCAATTGCACTCAACTCACAGCCAACGACCTGCCCAAAAATATTTCGGCCAATGGCACACCGACCGTCGAGTCAAAAATCACGCTGCTCGCAGGAGGGCAAATCAGCGACTTGAACGTAACAAGCGTGCAAGGTTTCCACGACTATTTTAAAGATTTGGAAGTACGTCTCATCAGTCCGTTGGGTACCGATGTACTGCTCTGGAAAGACAAATGTGGTAGTACCAGTGGCAATTTCAGTATAGGATTCGATGATGGCGCAGGCTCTACCTTTACTTGTCCGCCACCCAACAACAATGCAAGTTATAAGCCTAGTGGCGGCTTGCTCAGCACATTCAATAATCAAGACGCTGCGGGGACTTGGACGCTTCGAGTGAAGGACAACACGATCAGTTCAGGCGGTTCTTTGACTGGTTTTGGGCTCCGAATTTGTTCCAATGATGCCACTAATCCGCCAGTGATCACCGTAAATAATCTACTTCAGCCGTCATCAGGAAACAACGCTACCATTGATGCCAACTTCCTCCAAGCAGTAGACTCCAACAACGGCCCTTCAGAACTGACCTTTACGCTCGTCAGCATACCGCATAACGGCTTGTTGCAGAGCAATGGTTTCGATATGTCGGTCGGTGGACAGTTTACCCAATTAGACATTGACAATGGGGCACTGCGTTATTTCGACTATGGTTTTGCTGCTGGTGCAGATGAATTCCGTTTCGTCGTTTCAGACGGGGAAGGCGGCATGGCCACAGGCATCTTCCACATTTCACCACTCGTGGGAACAAAAGACCTGCTCAGCAGCCTGGCGTTCGAACTTTCGCCCAACCCGGCTGATGCAGTAGTGCGCCTTTCGCTAACCGAATCGCTATCTTCCGACGCACTCATTTCAATGTACAACACCGCCGGACAGCGCGTCCGCACCTGGTCTTTGGCTGCGGGCAATAGTTTTCTGTCGCTGCAAATCGGTGATTTGCCAGAAGGTGTTTATGCCGTTTCGATTGAAAATGAAGCGGTTAGAGGGGTGAAGAAAGTGGTGATACGGTAGGAGGCATAGCGGAGAAGTGACACTTTTTAAAAAAGTGTCACTTCTTCACCTTATTTTTTAAACACAATAGGCACATAGAGCACATAGACTTGAAAATCAAGATACTACGTGCTCTATGTGCCTATTGTGTTTAATCATCAAATCCAAACAGCCGCCCGCCTTTTGCCGTGGCCCAGCCTTTATTTCCCAACAAAAAAACAGCCGTAAAATCGGCATCCGCAGGTGCTTCCTCTACAGGATTCCAAGAGTCGCCTCCATCTTCTGTCTGCCAAAAAATGCCCTGATCGCCCACTATCCAGCCTTTATCGGCAGTGGCGAACCGGAGGGCGCGGAATGGCTTGAGCCGCTTCCCTGTACTGCCTCCTTTGCGGATGACACGCCAATGTTGGCCGCCATCGCTTGTTTTCAAAATGGTGCCAGAATTACCGCAGATATATCCCGTGGAAGGCGTGGGGAAATGAACGCTTTGAAAAAAATCGCCCGTGATATCGAGTCTTTCCCAAGAACGTCCGGCGTTGCTTGAGCGCATCACCCAGCCAAATCCCACTGCATGAAGTGTCACGGAATCCGAGTACCAAACAGACTCGATTTCATTGGGGAAAGTTTGAAGCGTATCCAATTTCCAAAATGGATCTGGCCCAAAAGTGTAAGCGTGACCTCCATGGTAGCCTTCCCCACCTACCACCGCACCCCGCTTCCCAGTGGGGAAGTGGCAGGCTCGAAGCCATTGAAAATCAGCGCGAAAGAGTCGCCAATGTTCCTCGCCGGAAGGTTTGTAGAGCAGGAGATTTTGGCCACATGCATAGCCCTGTCCTTTTGAATCGAAACAAACCTGTTCCATTTTCCAATCAAAGACAGTATCAGTGTGCCACGTGAGGCCGCCGTCTTCGGTATTCATTACAAAGCCGTGCTCCCATGCTTTCCCGCCCGTGAGCGATCCATGCAAAGAATCGGCAAAGGCAACGGAGCTGAGGTCTTCTGCAATGGGACTGGGCATTTCACGGAAGGAAGGAAGGGAAATGGGGGTTTTGTTACAGGAGGGCAGTAGCAGGGGCAGTAGCAGTAGCAGGGACAGTTTTATGCGCCGTAGCCTTATATGCCTGAGCCATTGCGAAGGCTGTAGCGAAGGGAAGATCTGTGAGCAGGGGTAGCAGGTAATAGGCTGGCGGCTGATTGCCGTTGTTGTCATTTTAAAATGATTCTTGGACAATTGATTTTTCATCACCTGTAAGTTGCTAGGGCGTGTCTGCATCATTTTTTATGTTCCAAATAAGCATTTATAAATCGCACTACCTGCCCTTCCCAAAAAGATTTTTCTTTTCTGCTTTCAAAATTAGGGTCTATTTTTAATAGGTGCTCACAATAAGGCCCTGGGCTTTCTAAATTTGTATGGAAGCTTACCACTATCATACCCATATATCCATATTCGCTATCTGGATATTTTTCAATTATCCATTTATAAAATTGCCCCGCTTTTTGAAAATCTTCTCTTCCAACCCAAAAAGATTCGCTTCCGATAAAAAATAAATCTCTTAGGTGTTTTTCAAGAGAGGTTATATTATTGATCCATTCTAAATATTGAATGGTCAATTCAATATTTGCATCAAAATAAAGCGCTTCTGTAACATCAAACAATGTCTTTCCTCTTTTCAAACTGCTATCAGGGCATTGACTATAAGTTTTTTGTCCTTCTTCCAAACCTTTTTGCAATAT
>JACMMM010000647.1 GCA_014379065.1 Saprospiraceae bacterium | reverse complement strand
TTGGAGCAGGATATTGAGTTTGTTTGCGATCAATCTGTGGTGGAGTTGCCTTTTCAAAATGGGGTTTATATTTACAAATTGACCGATGGAAATGGTGGGCGGGCATCTGGGAAAGTTATTTTATTGCGATGAGCAGCGTGGTATTAAAAAACGCCCCGTCAGTTTTTTGCTGGCGGAGCGTTGGATTTTCGTACCGATTGAAAAAATTTATCAACTCTCCAAAGCCGCAGCGCCGCTCACGATTTCGCCGAGTTCCGTCGTGATAGCCTCCTGCCGCTTTTTGTTGTAGAATATTTTGAGCGCTTTGAGCAGTTCCTCCGCGTTTTCAGTCGCCTTGTCCATCGCAGTCATACGGGAGCCGTGCTCAGAGGCTTGGGTGTCCAATACCGCTTTGTGGAAAGACAATTGAAGGATGCTTGGCACCATTGTTTCCAGCAATTGCTCTTGGTCAGGCTCAAAAATGTAGTCAACTTTTTTCTCCTTCGTACCTACGGGAACCTCCATTTTGGGCACTGGCAACCATTGTTCGGCTGTCGGGAAAACCGTTGCAGCATTTTTGAAACGGCTGTACACTACCTCAATTGCATCGTATTTTCCAATAGAAAACTCTTCCATCCGTCCCCGGGCTACGGCGCTCACGTTTTCGTAAGCCACGTTTTCGTACACTGGAATGAAGTCCGTGATGAACGTTATTTCGCGGAAACGACGACGGAAATAGTCATAACCCTTTTTGCCAATGAAAAGCATACTCACCTTGCCTTCCCGGAGTTGCCGACCATATTTCTCCGTAATGAGCATAGCGGCTTCTTTGCAAATATTGGTATTGAATGCCCCTGCAAGCCCTCGGTTAGAGGTTACCACAACCACCAGCACGTTTTTTACCTCGCGGGCTTTGCCAAAACTGGTATCGCCGCCACCATCAAGGTTGGAGAGAATGTTCGAGAGCATTCGGTTCAAGCGGTTGGCATAGGGGCGCAACTGCACAATGGCATTTTGCGCCTTCCGCAACTTCGCAGCCGAAACCATTTTCATGGCCTTCGTGATCTGCTGCGTATTGTTTACCGACTTGATCCGTTCGCGTACTTCTTTTAAACCGCCAGCCATTTTCTAAGTGATGAGTGTTAAGTGTTTAGTGTTTAGTAATAAGCGCGGGCATCATAGCCACTCAACACTTATCACTCAACACTTATCATTATTTGTATCCGCCTGCCAGGTCAGCCGCCAAGGCTTTCATTTTGGTGAGGCTGGCGTCTTCGAGTTTGCCTTTACGGAATTCTTCCAGCACGTCTGGAAGTTTGCTTTCCATGCGCTCTAGGAAAAGGTGTTCGAATTCTTGTACTTTGTCGAGGGGTACGTCGCGGAGCAGATTGTTGGTGCCGAGGTAGATGATGGCAACCTGTTTTTCAACCGAAACCGGGCTGTATTGTGGTTGCTTCAGGATTTCCACGTTGCGAGCGCCTTTTGCCAAAACGGCTTGGGTCGTCACGTCAAGGTCAGAGCCAAACTTAGAGAATGCTTCGAGTTCGCGATATTGTGCCTGGTCGAGTTTCAGCGTGCCAGCAATCTTTTTCATGGACTTGATCTGAGCGTTACCACCCACGCGGCTTACCGAGATACCCACGTTGATGGCCGGACGAACACCTGCGTTGAACAAGTTGGATTCCAAGAAGATCTGTCCGTCCGTGATCGAAATCACGTTCGTAGGAATGTACGCAGATACGTCACCTGCTTGTGTTTCGATGATCGGCAATGCTGTGAGCGAACCGCCGCCTTTCACCAATCCTGCTTTCACAAGGCTTGGGGGCAAGTCGTTCATATCTTTTACCACGTCAGCACTGGCGATGACTTTGGCAGCACGCTCTAGCAAGCGGCTGTGCAGGTAGAACACGTCGCCAGGGTAAGCCTCACGGCCGGGAGGGCGACGGAGCAGCAGCGAAACCTCACGGTATGCCACGGCCTGCTTGGAAAGGTCATCGTAAATAATGAGCGCAGGACGGCCCGTGTCGCGGAAAAACTCGCCAATACAAGCGCCTGCGAATGGAGCGTAGAACTGCAATGGAGCAGGATCAGAAGCCGATGAACACACGATGCAAGTGTATGCCATAGCGCCGTATTCTTCGAGCGTATGGGCCACAGTGGCCACGGTCGAAGCCTTTTGGCCGCAAGCGACGTAGATGCAGAACACCGGTTCGCCACGGTCGTAAAATTCTTTCTGATTGAGAATGGTATCAATAGCAATGGCCGTTTTGCCCGTCTGGCGGTCGCCAATGATCAATTCACGCTGACCGCGGCCAATCGGAATCATTGCGTCAATGGCTTTTATGCCCGTTTGAAGTGGCTCATTTACAGGTTGGCGGAAGATAACGCCAGGGGCTTTGCGCTCCAGAGGCATATCGTATTTCACACCAGTGATGGGGCCTTTGCCGTCAATGGGTTGACCCAGCGGGTTCACCACGCGGCCCAAGAAACCTTCACCGACTTCGATGGAAGCAATTTGACCTGTGCGTTTTACCGAAGAACCTTCGCGGATACCCGTAGGAGAACCCATGAGTACCACACCCACGTTGTCTTCTTCGAGATTTAGCACGATGGCGCGGGTGCCATTTTCAAATTCGACCAGCTCGCCGGACTGGGCGCGATTCAGGCCGTAAACACGGGCGATACCGTCGCCCACTTGCAGTACACTGCCTACTTCTTCAAGGTTCGTTTCGGCCCCGAAGCCCGACAGTTGCTGTTTCAATATCGCGGAGATTTCTTCCGGTCTGACGTCTGCCATTGTATTGAATGTTGATTTGAATAAATGTTGATTTGGGGAAATGTTTATTTGTTGATTTGGTTATTCGAGCACCCAAGCTTGGCCACTCGAATAACCAAATCAACAAATAACCGCATCCTCAGTATTCCTTGATATACAGGTTCTTATTGAACTCCGATTTCAGTTCGGCCAACTTGTTGGCGACTGAAGCGTCGTAGCGTTTGTTGTCGAATTCGAGCACAAAACCACCCACCAAATCCGGGTCAATGCTGCTTAACATTTCGAGATTTGGGTTGGTAATGCCGCTTTTGAGCAGGCGAGCTTTGAGGTCGGCCAGCACCCCTTCGCTCAACGGAACGGCAGAAATAACCTTTACCGTCGTGATTTTTTGCAAAGTCTTGTACTGCGCCACAAACTCGGCAGCGATTTCAGGCAGGTAGCCTTCGCGTCCTTTGTTGACGAGCAGCGTAAGGTAGGCCATCGTTAGGCTGTCCATTTGCTTGCCGAAAAGCGCATTCAACGCAGCATTTTTTCTGTCTGCGCTGATGATGGGGCTTTTCAACATGAGCTGTAAGTCGCGATTGGTGGAAGCGGTGGCCAAGGCTTGCACGTCGGTGCTCACCTGGGCGAGTTTCCCTTGCTCCACAGCAAGTTCGATCAGCGACTTGGCGTAACGGGTGGCGATGCGAGTGACGCTCATTTTTATGGTGTTTAGGGTTTAGGGTTTAGGGTTTAGGGTGCTAAACCCTAAACCCTAAACTCTAAACCATAATCAGTTCAGATTGATAGATTCAGCCAACGATTTAGCGTAGGCTTCTTGCTCGGGTTTGTTGGCGAGTTCGCGGCGGAGCAGTTTTTCGGCTATCTCCACGGCCATTTGTCCCGACTGGTTTTTCAAAGCCACCAAAGCCGCTTGCTTTTGGTTTTCAATATCTTGTATAGCGCTTTCCACTTTGCGCTTGTACTCGGCAGCAGCTCGCTCCTTGGCATCGGCGATGATTTCTTCTTTAGCCTCTTTGGCCTCTTTCAAAATAGCCGAGCGTTCTTCGCGGGCTTGAGCGAGGAGTATTTCGTTCTGTGCTATGAGATGCGACATCTCTTCGCGGGCGCGTTTGGCCTCGTCGAGCGAAGTTTGGATGTCCAATTCGCGCTGTTTGAGGGCATTGCCGATGGGCTTGAAAGCAAATTTGCTCATCAAATACCAGAACAAGCCGAAAATGATCGTCGTCCAAATAAGCAAGCCGGGTTCGGGCTTGATGACGGAAAAATCTGCAAGGAAAATCATCTTATGAGTATGATTGATGAATTATTTGGAATGGGTGGTTTCAAACCTGTCACATGTCTCCCGCTCTCACCCTTTCACGTTCTAAAAATTCCGGGCCATTGCGTCGCCAACCGCTTCGCGCCGGCCCGGATGAGCATTTCTTACTGGCCAGGAGCCGCTACGAAGAACGACAATACCATTGCTACCAGGGCTGCACCCTCCACGAGAGCGGCAGTCAGGATCATGTTAGCACGGATGTCGCCCATTGCTTCTGGCTGACGGGCAATGCCTTCTACTGCTTTACCACCAATCGTTCCTACACCGATTCCGGCGCCGATGGCGGCCAAACCTGCTCCAATTGCTGCGTACATAGTCTTGAATTTATGAATTATGAATGAAAAATGTGAATGCTTTGTAAGGTTTATGAAGGTTTATGAAGGTTTATGAAGGTTTATGAAGGTTTATGAAGGGTTTATGAAGGTTTATGAAGGGTTTATGAAGGGTTTATCTGGTTGATTATCAACCCTCATAAACTTTTATAAACCCTAATCAACCATTTAATGATGGTCTCCGTGTGGTTCTTCCAATGCCATTCCTATATACGTCGCCGACAACATGGTGAAAATGAACGCCTGAAGGAATGCCACCAAAAGTTCGAGTGTCATCATGAAGAGCGAAAGTGGAATGGCTGCTGCTGCACCTGCTACTGAGCCGCCCACACTGGTACCGGCTTTGCCAAATATAAAAATCAAACCGACGAAACACATAATTACGATGTGCCCTGCCGTGATGTTTGCAAAAAGTCGAAGCAGCAAGGTGAAAGGCTTGAGAAACAAACCCAGTATTTCTACTGGCGTGAGAATCAATATTTTAAGCGCTGCGGGAACACCAGGCATCCAGAGCGTATGCTCCCAAAAATATTTTTTGGTGCTGGCCATCATGAGGATGAACGTCAACAAGGCAAGCACGATGGTAACCGAGATATTGCCCGTCACGTTGGCACTGCCTGGGAAGAAAGGGATTTGCCCGATGAGGTTGAGGCCGAGTATGAAAAAGAATGCCGACATAAGGTAAGGCATATACTTTTCGTACTTAGGGCCAATAGATGGCTTGGCTACATCGTCGCGTATAAAGGTGTAGAAGGGCTCGATGAAGTTTTGCAAGCCTTTGGGAGCAAATCCGTGGGTGCGCGTGGCAGCGTTGGCTGCACGGCGGAACACGAAAAACAGCAACAAGCAGGTCAGCAACATCGTGAAGACGTTGCGGGTGATGGAGTAATCGTAGTAACTCGTCACGCCGCCGCCCATCAAACCACCGTCAAAAGTTGTCTTCTTATCCAATTCGTAGCACTTGCCCTCGGCCATCACAAAATATATGTCTTTCTTCTTGCCGTTCACAGTCCGTTCTTCATGGGTCGGTTCGCTCACAGGCACTTCGCCTTTGGGGAAACTTGGGTCTTGTGCCCGCTGAATGCTCCCGTGAACGAGCACATAACCGTCTTTGGCTACCGCTCCGTTGCCGTGGTGGTGCGGGTGGAAGGCAGAAGTCGTCGTGATCGTCCAGCCTTGTGCGGGAGCGTAGAGGAAGCAGGGGAGGGGGATGTAAAAGTCACCTACTACATGGATGGCGTTGGCGTCGGCGATGTGGTGTACGGCTGTTTCGCCGGCGTTGAATTCGCCTTCTTTTTCTACAATGGGATGGCCACACCCTACATGGGGGGCTTCGGTTGAATGATCGGCATCGTGGCTGTTTTCGGCATTGGCGGGGGCCTCATGCTGCTCGGAAGATTGTTGGGGTTGCGGGTGCTTGTCGTGCTGCGCGAAAGCGACTACACCTAACCCGGTGAAAATCAATGCTATCCAGTATTTTCGAATGCCTGCCATATCTTTTTATCGGATCGACTTGTTCAAAATCGCGGCAAAAGTACGATGCCATTTTCTGATAAAAAAACCAAGTCAAAGTATTTTTCCAAAAAAAATAGGGCGGCGAGGGTTTTTGGGGTGGGGGATCGGAATTTAATTTGGAGGTGGTGTCGGATTAAACCGCAAAACCGCAAAACCGGAGAACCGCAAAATTTAAAACTAAGAGGGGCTCGATCTCGAAAAAGGCAAGATTTTGGCCGTCTTCGAATCTTGGCGTGCAGTTTTACATTTTCCTGTTCTGCGGTTTTCCAGTTTTGCGGTTAAATGATTTTATCTTTCGCCCCTTTACTCACCCAACCATCTGTTTAGCCATGCACACTCCCCTTCGTTTTTGCATCGCCCTCGGACTTCTTTTGGCAATTGCCCCGATTGTCCATGCCAAAGCAATCCTGCAAGGCACGGTTTCATTTCTGAACTCAAAATCACGACCAGCTGTAGGAGTGAAAATTAGTGCCTTTGGTGCTACGGGTGTTTATTCTGACGACGCAGGGATGTTCCGTCTTGAATTCTCCAGCAAAGTGCCAGGGGACAAAGTCAACATAATAATCGGCAGCAATGATAAGGATGGTGTTGCATTGGAGTTAGTGAACGTTGAAGCCATTGCCCAAGTACGTATCCCGTCAAACCCTGAAGAAGATATTGTTGAGATCATCGTTTGCAGAGTCGGGCAGCGGAATGATGCGGCATTGCGCTACAATGACTTGATTGTAAAGACTATTAATGAAACAATGGAAAGGCGGTTGCGGGAAATTGATGAAAAACTGGAGGCGACGAAGATTGATGCAGAGACGATTGTGGCGCTAAAGAAGGAAAAGGGAAAATTGGCTGCTGAGCGCGACTCAGCCCTTGCTAAAGCGGAAGAACAGGCCTTATACATTGCAAGTATAAACTTAGACAAGGCTAGCCTTTTAGTTCGCAATAGCGTTGAAAGATTGCAAAATCAAAATGGCGTAGACGAGGCAATTGCGATATTGGACAATGAAATCCTTAAGAATGCTTATCAAGCGGCTAAAGATAAAAAAATAAAATCGCAAAACGAGATAAATAAAACGATTGAAGGCTTCGCATTGAAAATTCAACTATTGAAAACCAAATCTGATCATTTGGGATTAATAAACTCCTGTGAAGATTTAATAAATATTTTTTCGAAAGAAAAATGCTGTCAGAAATTTTCTATCTATTATTTATATATACTTCAAGGTAGTTACAGAGCGCTCAATAAGAAAAGTTTGGCTCATTTTTCGGCAAAACGATCTTTTGATCTTATCAAAGATATTTATCGAGAGGAAAGCATTGAATATGCTACCAAGTGCATTGAATATGCAAGTAGCTTTTCTGTGAATGAAATTAGTTTAGACTCTGTTATTTTTTATGCAAACAAAGGCCTACGATTGATAGATAAAAATAAAGGCGCAAGATTTCTTCAAGCAAGTGCCGAATTAACTCTGATTATTGGATATTACAATCGAGCGGATAATTATTTCGAAAACTTGGCCTTTGACAAAGCAATAACTGATTTTGACTCAATCTTAGTTTATTGCCGTTTTGGAAAACTAGGGACAGTAAATTTTTACAATAGAAGAGGTTTGTGTTATTACTATCTTAAAAACTATGAGCAAGCCATTTCAGATTATCAAAATGCTATCAAATATGATAGTACGCTTTCAAAAAAAACCTATCTCAATAATATTGGTATATGTTATGTCAAAAAAAGAGACTTTCGGCATGCCAAAGAGACGTTTAAGGCACTCGAAAAGGTAGATACTCAAAATGCCTACGTCTTCCGCAACTGGGCCATGTACCATGCCCTCCAAAACGACAATGCTAAAGCCATCGAAAACCTCCAAAAAGCCGTCTCCCTTGGCTACAAAGACCTCAAATGGATCGAAACCGACGACAGCCTCGAAAGCATCCGAGGCGAGCAAGGGTACAAAGAAATTGTGGAGCAGTTGAAAAAGGGGCAGTAGCTGTACCGGCGGCTTTAGCCGCAGGAGTGCCGAACGTGACATCATCCTGCGGTTAAAACCACCGGTACATATCGTATCTTTCGGCCATTTACTCACTCAATTATCTGTTTCGCCATGCACACTCCCCTTCGTTTTTGCATCGCCCTTGGCTTTTTGATCGCCATTGTCCCAGCTGGCCATGCAAAAGCTATTCTTCAGGGCACGGTTTCCTTTCTCAACTCAGGCTCTCGCCCAGCGGCAGGCGTGAAAATCAGCGCTTTTGGTGCCGATGACTTCTATACTGTAATTGTTAAGGCCATCAATGAGGCCATAGTAAAACGGTTGGGAGAGATTGACGAAAAACTCGGAGCGGCTAAGATTGATGCGGAGACGATTATTGCCTTACATAACAAAATGGAGAAACTGGCTGCTGAGCGAGATACAGCACTTCCCATGGCGGAGAAACAGGCACTCGACATTGCGAGTATCAACCTGGACACGGCCATACCTATTGGCTACACTATTGGTGATATTGCCGAAGACTTTGCCCTCAAAAATGTAGATGGCAATATCGTTTCCCTTTCAGATTACGAGGATGCAAAGGGTGTCATTGTCATTTTTACTTGCAATCACTGCCCTTATGCACAACTCTATGAACAACGAATCATTGACCTGCATCGAATGCTTGCACCAAAGGGGTTTCCAGTAGTAGCCATCAACCCGAACAGCCCACTTATTTATCCGGATGACAGTTTCGAAAAAATGCAGGAACGGGCGCGGCAGAATCGCTATCCCTTTGCCTATCTTTTTGATGAAGAACAGACAGTGTATTACAAATTTGGGGCAACACGAACACCGCACGTTTTTGTGCTGGATAGAGAACGTGCCTTGCGCTATATTGGGGCCATTGACAACAACCCTGAAGCGCCCAATGCTTCCACCCAGCGGTGGGTTGAAAATGCCGTAAAAGCACTCCTCAGAGGTGAAACGCCCAACCCTCAATCCACGAAATCTGTAGGATGCACAGTTAAAAAGGCCCCTCCGCCAAAAAGCCCAGTACCAACTCCACACGATAAAAATGACTAAGTGTGGGCTGAGTGTGGCACCATTGCGGCTAAAGCCGCCGGTACATTAACGTTTCGAAAAATTCGAAAAATCACCCAAGTCCAGCGAGTACTTCGAGCCCTCGTAGCGACTGGAATTCCCGACCATCGAACTGTCCAGCACTGCGTTTTTGATGTGCGCATGGTTCTGCACAATGCTGTTGCTGATGACCGTGCCTTCCACCGTGGAATGATGGCCCACGCTTACATGCGGTCCCACCACGCTGTGGCGGATAACCGCATTTTCGCCGATAAAACACGGGTGGACGATAACGCTATTCTCGATCACTGCGGTTTTAGAAAGCAGGTGATCTGCTTGGCTAAATTCCAGCATTCGGGCGTTGGAATGCAGGATGTTTTCTTTGGTGCCGCAGTCGAGCCACTCTTCGATTTCACCCGTTCGGAATTTAGTACCTTGATTTTTAAGGCGTTCGAGGGCAGTGGTGAGTTGAAATTCGTTCTTTTCTTTGATGTCGTTGGCGATGATGTAACGGAGCGCGTCACGCAGTTTTTCGCCTTCCTTAAAATAATAAATGCCCACGATGGCAAGATCGGAGACGAACTCGGTTGGCTTTTCCACCATCTCGCTGATGTAACCTTCCGCATCGAGTTTGATCACGCCAAAGGACGACGAATCGGCCACTTTTTGCGTCCAAATAACGCCGTCTTCCTGATCGTCAAAATGGAAATCGGCCTTAAAAAGCGTGTCAGCAAAGGCTACGATGCACTTTCCTTCAAGACTATCTGCGGCACAGGCAATGGCATGACCCACGCCGAGCGCCTTATCCTGAGGATAAAGTCGGGCGCGGGCACCAAGTTTTTCGGCAATACTGACCAATTCGCGCTCCACATCCGCTCCAAAATCGCCTACGATATATGCAATTTCTTCTATCGGTCCATCGTAAGAGCTTGCCAAATCCTCTACCAATCGCTGAATGATGGGTTTACCGGCTACCGGGATGAGCGGCTTTGGCACGGTAAGCGTGTGCGGCCTCAATCTTGTGCCGCGACCTGCCATGGGGATGATGATCTTCATTATTTACTGTTGACTTTTGACCGTTTACTGTTGACTTTTGACCGTTGACTGTTGACTTTTGACCGTTGACTTTTGACCGTTGACTATTGACAGGCTTCGAGCATGAGTTTGTTAGTCAACGGTCAATAGTCAACGGTCAATGGTCAATGGTCAACAGTCA
>JACMMM010000646.1 GCA_014379065.1 Saprospiraceae bacterium | reverse complement strand
TCGTCGTGTGAGGCATTTTTCTAAGTTTCCACAACGCCACTACGTTAATGCTCACGTTGTGCCGTCGTGTCGTTGTGTGAGACATCTATGTGTTGCCAGAAGCATCCCAAATAGTGTCGCCCCGTTTTCGTGTGAAATAATCGTCCACCGCCTTCCTTCCCCATACCCAAAACACCGTCGGAGTCACAATCATGTCCAGTAAAGTCGAAGATAACAACCCACCCAAAATAACCGTCGCTACCGGATAAAGGATTTCCTTGCCCGCTGCTTGAGCGTCCATGGTGAGTGGAATCAATGCTAAAGCTGCCACGAGTGCCGTCATCAGCACTGGAACAAGGCGTTCAAGCGAACCGCGCGCAATCATCTGTTTGTCAAACTGTTCGCCTTCGTGTTCCATCAAGTGGAGGTAATGAGAAATCATCATAATGCCGTTTCGTGAAGCAATGCCTGTTAGTGTAATAAAGCCCACCAAGGTTGCTACCGAGAATGTGCCGCCTGTGAGCCACACGGCTGCCACACTGCCCACAAGGGCCAACGGAATATTGAGCATCACTTGTACGACGATGCGCCAGGACCGGAAGTGAGAAAACAGTACCAGAAAAATGCCCAATAGGACGAAAACACTCAAAATTCCGATAAGCCGGGAAGCCTCTTTTTGTGCCTCAAACTGCCCGCCATATTGAAGGAAATAGCCCTGTGGCATTTTGACTTTTTCAGCGACTGTTTTTTGGATTTCCGCTACGGTGCTGCCCAAGTCGCGTCCCTGCACGTTGGCTGACACTACGATGCGCCGTTGTGTATTTTCGTGGTTCACGGAGTTGATACCCTTTTCGTACTCAATATGGGCAATGCTTTCAAGCGGAATCAGGGTCCCGTCAGGTGTGTGTATTTGCGTTTTGCGGATATTTTCCAGGTTCTCACGGTCGGCGGCAACCGCCCGCAGCACAAGATCAAAAGATTTTTGGCCGTCGAGAATTTGTGAAATCACTTTTCCTCCAAACAGCACTTCAAGATCGCGAGCGACCTCCCCTGTCTGCATCCCATAGCGTTGCAGCGCAGGGCGGTCGAGGCGGATGGTAAGCTGCGGCACCAACACCAGGCGTTCTACTTGCACGTCCACTGCGCCGGGAACGGTTTCTGCGGCTTCCTTTACTTCCTCTGCCAGCCCGCGCAGTTCGGTCATGTCTTCGCCAAAAACCTTGATGGCTACTTGCGCTCGTACCCCCGAAAGCAAGTGGTCGAGTCGGTGTGAAATCGGCTGTCCTATGCTGACCGACACCCCGGCTAAGTTGGAAAGTTGTTTTCGGATGTCTGCTACGACCTCTGAGCGCGAGCGGGCATCGGGCTTCAAATCCACATCAATTTCGGAATTGCTCACCGGCTCCACGTGCTCATCCAACTCAGCGCGGCCTGTGCGGCGGGCCGTGTACCGCACGTCGGGTACACGCAGGATGAGTTTTTCAGCCACCGTGCCGATTTTGTTGCTTTCTTCGAGCGAAGTGCCTGCCGGTGCATATAGATTGACGGTAAAACTACCTTCATTGAATGGGGGCAGGAACTCCGTCCCAAAGCGGGTAACCATAAAAGCAGCAGCAATGACCAGCGCAGCTGCGGCGGCAATCACTGTTTTTGGATTTCCGAGCCCAAAGTTCAAAAGTTTCAAATCCTGCTTTTTCAGCCAGCGCACCAACCCGCTTTCCTTGCCTTCATTGAGTTTCGATTGAGGAAGTAGATAAGAGCACAATGCGGGTGTGACCGTCAAGGATACCAACAGCGAAGCCAAAATTGAAGTAATGTACGCAATGCCGAGCGGGGCAAAAATCCGCCCTTCGATGCCCTGCAATTGGAACAAGGGCAGAAATACCAGCACCACGATGATGGTGGCATATACAATGGAATTATGCACTTCACGCGATGCCTCGTAGACAACTTGCAGCGCGGGCCTGGGATTTTCGGCGGCTCGATTTTCTTTCAATCTTCGAAACACATTTTCTACATCCACAATAGCATCGTCCACCAATTCTCCGATGGCTATGGCCAGGCCACCAAGCGTCAAAGTATTGATAGAAATATCGAACCACTTGAAAACCAGCGCAGTAATTACCAACGAAAGCGGTATTGCAGTTAAAGTGATAATGGTGGTGCGGAAATTCAACAGGAACAAAAACAACACGATGATAACGAGAATAAAGCCGTCGCGCAGGGCGTGCTCCACGTTGGTCAGGGAATGCACAATGAAGTTTTTTTGTTGAAAAACCTTTGTGTTGAGCCGCACATCGGACGGCAGGGAAGGCTGGAGTTCTGCCAACGCTTTTTCGATTTCGTCTGTCAGGCTAATTGTACTCGCACCAGGCTGTTTTTCAACGGTCAAAATCACTGCGGGGCGTGCATTCACAGAAGCATCGCCGCGCTTGATGGCTGCGCCAAATTGCACGTCGGCCACTTGGCTGAGCAGCACGGGCGAGCCTTCCCGATTGGCTACAACCGTCCGCTGCAAGTCTTCCAGATTTTTAGAACGACCCAGCACAGAAATCAAAACCTCTGAGCCATAGCGGTTAAAAAAACTGCCCGTTGAGTTCAGATTGGTGTTTTCCAGGGCACGGTCGAGGTCTTCGAGTGTCAGACTGTATTGTTTGAGTTTCACAGACGACACCAGCACCTGGTACTGTAATCTATCACCGCCAATGGGAATGACCTGAGAAACGCCTTTTATCGCCAATAGCCTACGCCGGATGCTGAAATCTGCCAAAGTTCTCAAATCTGCCGCCGTACTCATGGTTTGACCCGTCGTACTGTCCGGTTCGGCGGTCACGCCCACCAGCATGATTTGACCCATGACGGATGAAATCGGCCCCATGACAGGTATGATACCATTGGGCAACGGTATGGTAGAAAGTTTTTCGGCCACGAGTTGACGGGCTCGGAATACATCCACGTCCCAACCAAATTCCACAAACACGAGGCCGATACCCCGCGACGAACTGCTGCGCACCACTTCAACACCAGGGGAG
>JACMMM010000645.1 GCA_014379065.1 Saprospiraceae bacterium | reverse complement strand
CGTACAACTCCTCATCACCGATGATTTGGAGGATTGCGTTTTCATTGCCCTGCTTTTCGATTTCGATTACAGCTACGTCTTGTGATTCTTTTTCACTGACGGCTACCTGAAGCACGAGTGCGTGAACATCGCCTTCAGTGTTGTCCACGACGCGGATGTAGTCAATATCGCCGTCTTCGTTGAGGTCAAGGTTGTTGACGTCGTTGTTTTCGGAATTCAGGCGTTTTTCAAAGTCTTCGGGAGAGTTAGATTTTTTGAACAGTTCAATGGCCGCTTCGAGGCTAAAATTGTCGCCCGGAAGCCCGGTGCTGTCGGATTCCATGTTGCTCTGCGCGAACAGAGGGTAGGAAAAAAGCATGAGTGCAAAGGCACCCAGCAAGGGCAAAAATCTTCGAGTTTTCATGATGTAGAAATGATTTGTTTGTGAACAATGTGTGGGCTTGGATGGGGTAGGGGATAGGAAGTTTAAATACCAGGGCAAATTTCTAAAAAAGTTGTCTTCTGCGTGCCAATAGCATCCATATTCCCAAAGATTTACAAGTTAATGAGGCAATTGATTTCGTTAATTTTAAAATACGATAAATTCTGACATACATTTGCCTGAAACGAACAATCCCCTATGTGCTATGCCTCAACCTTATAAAGTCTTTACTATTTATGCCCGCGAAGATGCGCAGTATCTCAAAGAGCTGCGCGGACAACTTCGCCCGCTCGAAATAGGTGGTCGGATCAAAGTCTGGAGCGACAGCGAAATCAACCCTGGTGTAGATTGGGAAAATGAAATAGTTCAAAATCTTGATACTGCTGACGTTATTCTCATCTTGGTCAGCGGTTCGTACTATGATTCAGCCTACATTCACGAAAAAGAAATCAAATATGCCATTCTCCGTCACGAAAAAGGCGAGGCCAAGGTATTGCCCATTATCGTGAGACCATGTTCCTTTGGTGACGATCCGGTAATTAGTCGCTTGCAGGTGCTACCTACGGACGGAAAGCCGGTGAACGACCGCCGCCATTGGCATGAGCGTGACGACGCTTGGTTAGATGTAGTAGCTGGAGTAAAGCGTACAATTGATCTGCTTCTCGAGATGGAGCACCAACGGGAGAAAGAACTTTTAAATGCTGCGAGACGAGAAGAAGAAGCGGCATTGGCGGCCCAACAAGAAATTGAACGCAAACACTTAGCAGCCGAACGAGAAAAAGAAGAAAAAGCAGTTGCGCAGCAAGCAGAGAAAGCCGAACAAGAACGCCTTAAAAATGAGCGGGCTGATGAAATAAAGAGAATAAAAGAAAAAAACGCAGAGGCTGAACGACTTGCCGAACAACAAAAATTTGAACAAGAAAAACGAGAACAAGCCGAACGCATCGCTCGTGAAAAAGAGGCCAAACGCCTTGTAAATGAGCGAATCGCTCGTGAAAAGGCAGAGCAAGCACGTCTTGAGGAATCAGGTGACCAAGAACATTATGGTGAAGAAACCCCTTTGGCTCTTCAAAAAGCCTTTGATGAAGCCAGATTGGAAGAATTTCGCCAGCAACAAGAAATAGCGTATGAGCGCGCTGATATTGCTGCATGGCAAAAAGCTACCGATTCAAATGAATTAGAATCCTATCAAGATTATATCGCTTTTTTTCCGCAAGGCGATTATGTTCGAGAAGCTCATTCCCGTATCAAAGAAATTAAAAGAGGTGCTAAAGGAGAATTGGATAAGGATTCGGATATATCCATTAATAAAGTGATGATGATATCAGGGATAGCATGGGCAATAGGATTGGCAATTACTTCTAATATGTTTTATGGGAATGAATATGGAACTTCTCTTTTATCAGATTATGAAGATTTTAGGGCTTCAATTTTTGACATGTTACCGCAGTTGTTCACAGGCGAACGCTATAGCCGTGACATATCCGTACGAATGTTTTTTTGTGTGATTGGTATTTTGACGGTTGTCTTATCTATTGCTATAATTAACAAGAAAACAAATGCACTGTACAATATTGAAAGATATGTTTTTTGGGGGTTGAAAATTGGGGGCATTGCCTGCCTGACCTCTACGATTCTTTTTTTTCTTTTTTACAGCTTTGATAAAACAATTGCTCCTGGCTTTCTTGATACATTTATCCCAAGCTTATTTTGGTTAAACCTATTTTACCTAATTTTAGGTTTAGTTGTTAGTGTCATTTATGGATTGATTGTTTTTTCAAATAGGGAATCGACAGAACGTTGGTAATTTTTACTCTTTCAATTAATTATAAAGGCTCTAAAACTTATGTGCGGCCGCCCCAATAAAGGTTGCACGAAATCCGTCCTGCGACTTCAAGCAATAGGACGGATTTCGTGTAGTAACATCACTTTCCTTCCCCTACCCACCGATCAACCTTCCCCTCCAACACCGTCAAGGGCAAACAACCATCTTCCAACACGATCCTGTGAAATGTCCGAATATCAAACTTCGGCCCCATCGCCTGCTCGGCTTTGGCCCGCAATGCCCGAATTTTGAGTTGGCCCACTTTATAAGAAAGTGCCTGCCCTGGCCATGACATATAGCGCTCAATTTCCGACACAATACTGGCTTCCGATTCGGCCTCGTGGTCCAACGAATATTGGATGGCTTGTTCGCGGGTCCAGCCTTTGGCGTGCATTCCGGCGTCTACCACAAGGCGGATGGCACGGTGCATTTCGGCGCTGAGCATTCCAAAATATTGGTAGGGGTCTTTGTAAAGGCCGAGTTCCGTGCCGAGCGACTCGCAGTAAAGCGCCCAACCTTCGCCGTAGGAACTATACCATAGGGTGCGCCGGAAATCCGGTAACGCTGCATTTTCCTGTTGCAAGGATATTTGATAATGGTGACCGGGAATGGCCTCGTGCAAGAACAAATCTTCGTCAGAATATAGATTGTACTCCCGCACATTCGGAATCGGGACGTAAAAAGTGCCGGGCCGCGTGCCGTCGAGGGAGCCCTGGATATATTCTGCGCTGGCGGTTGCTTCCCGGAATGCCTCCGTTCGCTTTACCACAAAGGGCGTTTTTGGCACGAGATCGAAGAGTTTGGCCAATTGTGGTTTCATGGTCTCGTGAATCTTGTTGAAATTTTCTAAGATTTGTTTTGGCTCGGTAAACGGCATCAGTTCCTTGCGCTTACGGACATGGTCGAAGAAACTTTTGAGATCGCCGGTGTAACCCACTTGTGCTTTTACTTTTTCCATTTCTTGTGAGAGCCGTGCGACTTCTTGTTCGCCCAAACTGAAGATCTCCTCTGCCGTCATGTTCGTGGTGGTGTAGCTTCGGATTTGGTGGGCGTAGTATTTGTCGCCATTGGGCACAGCAGAAATGCCCGAAGTTGCCCGGCAAGCTGGGATGTATTCTTTCTCTACGAACGTGTGCAGGCGTTGATAAACTGGGATGATTTTGTCGTTGACCATTTGCTTGTATGCCATCGTGAGTCGTTCGCTTTCGGCAGATGGAAAGTCCTTGGGCATCAATGAAATCGGGGAATAGTACAAGTGCTTTTCGACCGGGCCGTGATCGAAAGCGGCCATTTGGGGCACCATCTTTTCCGCCAATGCCTTGGGCAAAACATAACCTGTGGCCATACCCCGGCGCATATTGGCGATGGCCGTGTCGCACCACACCACAAAACCATCCACCCGGCGCAGCCAGTGGTCGTAATCCTTGACTGTCTTGAAGGGCTGTCCGGAAGTGCCGCTGGCCAATTGCCCCATAGTAAGCGGTAGGCAATCGAACTGATTGATGGGCAATAGCTCAGTGGGGAACGTAAGGTCTTCGAGATTGATATCGCATTCCCAGAGTAGGATGTCGTAACTGGTGCGTTGATTTTCAGTCAGTTGTACGCGGTCGTATGCCTGTAGTCGGGTTTTATATTGGGTGTAAAACGTGCGCAATTTATCGCGATGGGCTTGGGAAATGGTATTGGGGAGCAAATCATTGTACCGAGCGTCGCCTGCATAAGTGGCCTCGATGGGGTACATTGGGAGCCGTTCGCGATGATACTCGGCGAAAAAGGAATCAATAGACATTTGTGACTTTTGAGCAGTAGATGGGGTGGGGGTGGAGTTTTGACAGGCCCATAAGCTGTAAAGGGCGACTGCGATAGAAAGGACAGTGTTTTTGCGCATAGAAATGGATGTTGTTATTGTCATACAAGTTTTCTTTGACAGGATTTACAGGATAAACAGGATTTAATAGGGGTGTCGGCTTTGCCGACAATTCGATGTCACGCATCCTGTTTATCCTGTAAATCCTGTCAAAAAAACTATGTTGCATCTTCAAAAATGAGCGGCGAAAATAGGTCAGTCAAGTGCGAGCACAGAATTTTGCCGACGAGTCGGCGCATTTGGTAAGCCAGTGGCACGTTCTGGACATTATCTCGCAACCACTCCCAGTTGATACACCCTAACGGCGCCAGCTGCACCCCGCGCACCCGAAACACCCTGCCCATCCTGTGGCCGCCCGAAGTGCAACTTGGTTGCCACAAAGAACGTGTCCGGCGGAAGAATCGACAAGAATGTTCATTTGCCCGCGCTCTCGAGCAACTCGCGGAGCGGCCCGCGCAGCCGGTGCCAGAACTCGGAATACCGGGTGTCGAGATGGCGATGCACCCGGAGGGACAGGAACAGCGCCCCCGCCGCTCCGGCCAGGAGCGATGGGTGATGCCAGACGGTGCGCGCGATCACCGCGAACCAGTTGGAGCTGGCGACGGTCGTCACAAACTGCACGGCTCGCTCACGCCATCCGGCGCCCGTATCG
>JACMMM010000071.1 GCA_014379065.1 Saprospiraceae bacterium | reverse complement strand
CCCTTCAATGTCAAACGAAACTATCTACCGCTCCATTACCGATTGGGCTGAAGAAGATCGCCCGCGCGAAAAAATGCTCCTGAAAGGTCACCAATCGCTTTCTGATGCTGAATTGCTTGCTATTTTACTCGGCTCAGGCACCATTGGAGAAAGTGCCGTGAGCCTTGCCCAGCGCGTGCTGGCTTCCGTGGAAAACAATCTTCATGAACTTGGCAAACGCTCCATAAAAGAACTCCAGCGGTTTAAAGGTGTGGGCGAAGCTAAGGCCATCAGCATTGCTGCTGCGCTCGAGCTGGGCCGCCGCCGCCAGATTTCTGACCTTCGCGAACGCCCCCGCGTGAGTACGAGCCGCGACGCATTCAATGTCATTGCCCCTTTGCTCACCGATCTTCACCATGAGGAATTTTGGCTGTTGCTGTTGAACAAGGCTTGTGAAGTCTTTGCCCGGGAAAAACTCAGCACAGGTGGTTCTGCAGGAACCGTAGCCGATGTGAAATTAGCTTTCAAAATCGCACTAGACGCACGCGCCTCCGCCATCATTGCGGTACACAATCACCCATCCGGGAATTTGAAACCGAGTGATGCAGACGTGGAGTTGACAAAAAAATTGAAGGAAGCAGGCAAAATTCTCGATCTTACCTTGCTCGACCACCTCATTGTTTCAGAAAGGGGGTACTATAGTTTTGCGGACGAGGGAGTAATTTGATAAAATTTGCCCCAAAATGTCACTTGTTGAAAGAATGGCTGTCTATTCGGGCATTCTTTCATTAAACAACAGCAGTGCTTATGAATCAACTTTTTACACACTTGGCGCTATTTTCAGGATTCGCCATCCTGTTTCTTTTTTGCAAAACCGAAAACAGCTGTCGCGAACTGACCGGGCGATGGACCAACCATGAAGGCCAAGTCTTTTCCTTCCAACCGGACGGCAAAGCGTTGTGGCTCATAAAGTTCGGGAGTCAGTATGATTCTTTTCCGTTTACCTACCGCTACGATTGCGCCACCAAAATACCTACCCTCGATTTGATGAATTTCAAATCAGGGCCATTGGTAGGCAAAACCCTTTTTGGCATCGTCGAATGGAGCAGCGACTCGGTTTTTCGCTTCGATGCCGAACCAGGCACTTCCAGCGATGCAAGGCCCGCCAGTTTTAACGCGGAACATGCAGAGCGGTATTTTAGGGAATAGGTGATTGGTGATTGGTTTATTGGTGATTGGTTTACTGGTGATTGGTACATTGGTGATTAGTTGTTTTCCAGTTAACCAATCACTAATGTACCAATCACCAGTAAACCAATCACCAGTAAACCAATCACGCTTGGGCCACTGGCGCCCCAAAATTCATCGGTGGCAGGGGTTGGTCAGGCTCTTCGATTTTGCCAAACTGCATTTCAAATTTCTGAACGTTGTCGCGCAGAGCATAAAGCAGCCGTTTGGCGTGTTGTGGAGTAAGCACAATCCGGGCCTTCACTTTCGCTTTTGGCAAGTTGGGCATCAATCGAATGAAGTCCACGACAAACTCTGCATTGGAGTGCGAGATGATGGCGAGGTTAGAGTAGATGCCTTCAGCTACTTCTTCCGAGATTTCGATATTGATGGCAGGCTGCTGCCCAGTATTCTCTTTAGCCATTTTGTGTTATAATTTTAAAAATCAAATGTTTGTGATGGAAAAACCGCCCAAAGGGCAAAAGGTTTTGAAAGGCGAAAGTACCGCTTGCACAAGTCCCAGTTAGAAGAAAAAATGCCCGGCGCAGCGATTTGCTGCCCGGGCATTTTTCATGTGTACCAAAATGGGCAAACCGCTTAACGTCCTCCTACTTTGGTCAGGCGTATGCCACCCCAATTTCGACCGTCGCTGAGGCGAAGCAGGTAAGTGCCTTGGGGCAGATCCTGAAGGTCGAGCGTGGTGCTGAACTGCCCACCCCCTGGATGGAGTTCAAGCGATTGGAGCAAGCGCCCTGTTGCGTCGAACACTTCGGCACGAAGCGCCTCAGGCGCATGTTGCAAAATCAACGTAAACAAGCCAGTGCTCGGGTTGGGCGATACTGCCAAGCCCCAAGTCTCAGAAGGCTCCACAATGCTGCTCAAAACGATAATATCTGTCACTGAGACCGTACAACCGTTTGCGCCAGTCACAACTACTGTGTAATTGCCAGCTGGCAGGCCGCTGAATACGTTGGAACTTTGTGGCACGCCGCCATTCAGGCTGTAAGTATAAGGTGTTGTGCCTCCCGATGCATTCACGGTAATGGTACTGCCAGCGGAGCTGGCCGTCGCGGTCGGAGCGCTTGCCGCATCCAGCGTGACTGGCGCGAGGATGAGCACCTCGCCCGCCGCATCCCGAATGCGTATGGTATATGTTCCAGAGGGCAAATCAAAAAATTCGTTGCTGCTCTGGTACGCTCCATTGTTTAGGCTGTACTCGTAGGGTGGCGTACCGCCAGAGGCTACCACTCCGATGTTCGCGAGGCCATCACAAGGTGTTACGTCGAAGAGGTTGGCAGTTGCCGAAACCGGCGCATAATTCACCGTGAATGTCGTCGTGGCCGTGCAGCCATTCGCATCGGTAGCGGTTACACTGTACGTTCCATTGGGCAGATCCTGTAAACCAGGGTTAGGCGCATCGCTGGCGAAAGTATAGGGTGGTACTCCACCAGTGAACGTCAGGGTAGCGTCGTTGGTCACCACAGAAGAGGCCACTGTGAACAGGTCAGGTGCTGTAATGGTAACCGGACTAAGGACGATGGTAGCGCCACTTGCATCGCGGATGCTGGCGGTGTATGTCCCGGCAGGAAGCCCACTAAAGCTATTGTCATTTTGAAAAGCGCCATTATCCAACGCGTACTCATAAGGCTGAATACCATCGAAAGCATTGATGAAAAGCGTTGCCGTTCCCCCAAAACAAAGGATTGAGGTGTTTTGGGTGCTTCCTGAAAGCGGGGGCACGTTCACCGTCACTTCTGTGGTTTTGGTACAGCCGTTTTCATCTTGCACGGTCACAGTGTATGTACCATTAGCGAGGTTGACGAATTGGTTGTTGCCTTGGAAAGTGACACCGTCAATGCTATATTCTAAGTTGCCCGTGCCGCCAGAGGCCGTTACGCTTACCACGTTGATCACAGCGTTTGCCGCTATTAACAGGGGAGCAGGATCGTTCAACACCTGCACGTTGCTGGTTGCGCTAAATCCAATATTGTCCGTCACAACCACCGTGTACGTTCCGGCTGGAAGGTTGCTGAACACGTTGGAGGATTGACTTGAGCCGCCGTTCAAACGGTAGGATAAGGGTGCTTGCCCTCCTCCGACGGACACCGTGAGCTCACCATTATTCCCGCCTGCGCAACTGATTCCAGTTGTGATATCCAAACTTACCAACAGGGTATTCACGGCCACAATGGCTTGCCCGGTACCGGTGCAGCCATTTATATCGCGCACTGTAATGGTGTACACGCCGTTTGCTAAACCAAGGAACTCATTACTTCCTTGGAAATCAGTGCCATTGATACTGTATTCAAATAACCCATTGCCACCAGAAGCGGTTACGGTGACGTCAGAATTGCTTACTGAAGTATTAACTGAAATGGCGGTTGGCTCGGCAATCGTAATAGGGTTTGTAGAAACCGTAAAGCCGAATTGGCCAGTTACCACGACAGTGTAGGTACCCGCTGAAAGTCCGTTAAATACGTTGCTGCTTTGGCTAGCGCCTCCATTCAGGCTGTAGGTGTATATGCCATTTAGGCCGGTAGCGTTTACGGTAATTTGACCTTCACTCCCGTTTGCACATATAATACTGCCCGTTTCGGCAGCAACAGCAGCGAGGTTGCTTGGAAGGATGTTGATATTGAAAATAACGTCGTGTACCCAAGCGTCGTTGTTTTGGTCGAGCGCATCGAAGTGGAAATCGTCGGCAGAAGCTGTATCACCGTTGTGGGTGTAAACCAGCACGTTGTTGTTGATATCCTCTTGCGTGAACGTGTCGCCAAGTCCAAGCGGTGTGCCATTCAAGGTCAATACACCATGCTGCGGAAGGCTAAGAAGCATGTACACCCCTTGTCCAGGGATGCCACTGATTTCCATGTCCAAATGGCTCTGGAAAATGGCATCACTTTGGCCTATCACGACATCAAGCGGATTATTGACCAAAATATTCCCTGCCGCAATGAGCTCTGAGAAACAGAACGAAAGGCTCCAGGCGGTAAGCGATCCGCCGTCTTCGTCATAGTTGTCAGTCACTAAGAGCTTCCAATCACCCATCGCGCTACGGCCGTTGAAGGTATTGAGTGATTCTATGGACTGGAATGTGCCATTTAATGAGGGTGGTACCGGGTTGCATTGATTTTCGAGTGCAATGGCATCTTGCGCTGCTTGGCTGTCAAAGGTCAGGTTGACGTTTTTGCCATTGCAACCAAATGGGCTTGCGGGCACGCCGGGTTGATCAAAAAGCAGGGTGGTTTGGCCTGTGGGCGACATGAGCCGTGCAATAAGGTCACCTGTATATGGGTAGACCACCGCAAGGCTTACATTCACGTCGTTAACTATTTTGTTTTGCCCGATTGAAAGGGTTGAAATGACCGTATTTATCGAGCTCGCGTCAATGGTTTTGGGCACGTCCGTGCTGTTAAAATTTTCATTGCAAAGGCTTCTACCCGTTTGGAATGCCCAAGTTGCGGAATTGGCTCCTATTCCACAATCGTTGCTTGCGCGAATGCGCCAAAAATAAACCGTTTCAATCTGAAGCCCGCCTACCGATGCGTTCGTGGTGCTTACAGTTTGAGTTGAAACGATCGTACCCGCTGAAAACGTCGGGTTGGTGGCAACATCTATCTGATAAGCATTGGCAAAAGGAACAGGGGCCCACGTTAGTATCGGGCCCGAACTGTTGCCGGACGTGCCATTAATTGGAGTGATAGGGGTGGCCGCGCCTGGTATTCCGGGTAATACGGACAGAGCCACGGTTGCCGTTTGTGTGATGCTAGCGCCCACACCTGTCACGGTGAGCGTATAGTAGCCCGCCATACCCGCTGTGAGGTCAGAAATGCTAATCGTAGCCGTGCCGTTGGAGGCTACAGGGTTGGGTGAAATATCCACGGTTGCACCCACCGGGGCGCCTGTAACACTTAGGCTCACCGCGCTGGCAAAGCCTGCAATAGGAGATAGATTTGCCGCAAACGATTCAGTGGCGCCCGCGCAAACAACCAGGCTATCAACAGATGTTGTCAGCAGATAAGTAGGCGTGGGAGGAGTTTCGATTTTGAAATCTGTATTGGAAATATCGAAGAAAATATTGCCTACCGATTCTACCCGAATCCGGCAAGTAGCGGACAAGTTGTTCGGCACAACGATGTTGGCAGAGCCGTTGTTTGGTACATTGGCGGCTAATTCGATAGGGTAGGTAAAGCCACCATCAGTCGAAAGGGTGATGCGAACGTTGAAGCAAGAAACAGGTGCGGCGGTGGTATTCGCCACGTCCCACGTCACATTTTGAGTGCTGCCGACAAACCAGGTGATGTTGGTGTTGGGGGAAGTAACAAGGAAAGGACCAGCCGTTGCTGTTACTGTGATCAACACATCATCTTCATCGGTGCAACCTGCATACCAGTCATTATCGCGGGCCACTACCCGGAAATTCATGTTGCGCGCCACGCCGGGGAGTTCTTCCCAAGTCGGGTTCACATTGTTCACCAAGTCTTGCAATCGTGGAAAATAACGCGTGGGCGTAGTGTTGCCTTTGTAGGAACGGAACAATGGACCAACGGTGGCTGTGGATACGGGTGGTGAAGGCGCATTACCAAAATCTAGTTGCTCCCAAGTATAGGTAAGCGTATCCCCATCTACGTCTGAGCCAATGGCCGTGAGTGCAAAAGGGGTAGATTTTGGGATGGTACGGTTGGGGCCAGCATTTACATCAGGATTGTGGTTCGTTGTCGCAATCTTTACCGGGCAAGTATTTGCACCCCCTGAGTAGATGAAAGCGCCCATTTCCGCGATGTTATAGCCATGGAAAATGTCCTCGCTGTGCGGTGCCACATCTTGTGTGCCACAAATGCCCGCGTAGGCCATGATGGAAGTACCACTTCCTGGTTCTACGGCAGCGGGATCGTTTACATTGCCACCGCAGTTTCCAAAAGTGTGGCTGCCGCCAAATTGGTGTCCTATCTCATGCGCAACGTAGTCAATGTCAAAAGGGTCGCCCACCGGAGTGTCGCCGCCGGTCACCCCATTTGCTTTACTTGTGCCGCATACTACGTTGAGGCCCGCAATACCGCCGCCCCCAGTGCTGAACACATGGCAAATGTCGTAGTTGTTGACACCAATTATGTTGTTGCAGTTAATCTGGTTTTGGCCAAGCATTGTACCACCGTCATCGTTGGTAAAGGGATCGCTGGCAGCGTTCAGGTAAATGATGAGGTCGTTGTTGGCTATGACCTGCATCGTGACGGCAAAGTCAATTTCGTACACGCCGTTTACGCGGTTCATCGTCGTGTTCAAGGCTGCCAGCACCAGGGGTTTGGTGCCACCAAAAAATGCGGCATACTCGCCCGTGCAGGCCAGTGCCAAGCGATAGCGGCGGAGTTTGGTATCGCCTTGAAATTCGGCTAATTGTTCGTTGGTCAAAGCTTGGCCGTGGCCCAATAGTTGAGCTCCATCGGGCTCGGGCGTGGCACAAGTCCAGAGCGCGTCGCCTGCTTTGCCGAGGTAATCTTTTTTGTCGTAAACGACATAAAACTCCGTGTTGCCGTGCACGGCGGGGTCAATGAAAAAAGTGCCCCTAATCCCGGAACGAACCATGCCGTGAAAGCCCCAAGGTGTGAGGTCGCATTTCAAAACTGCTGTAGGATCGTCAATGCCTCGACCGGTATAGGTACGGATTTGAGGGTATTTGGCTTGTAGATCGGGATGCATCACGGGGGTTTCTTCCATCTGGAAACGTCCCATGCCGCCGCCCGGCAAGGGTAGGGACAGCACGGGCAAATTGCCAGATTCGGCTGCAGGGCTGAACCGTTCGGGCGCAGCGGCCAACAAAGGTTTTAAAGCTGAAGCGTCGAGCCGAATGGACCTAAATTTAGAAGGTTGGATGCGGCGTTCGCCTGCTGCAGGGATGCCGCCCTCCGGCACATCTGTCCAGATGGATTGGGCATGGGTGGCACCGACGAACATCAGCGCACACAATAAGGTGAGGAGCTTTTCGAACATTAGTAAAGGAAAGATTTGATTGAACAAACGAATATAGAAGTGGACAGTCTCGATTTGTGAGAAGCATTGGTCAGATTAAAAGGAAAGGCGAAAGTACCCAACTCCAAGTTTTGACCGACAAATAATGTAACGGTTTGGCAGAGGGTGGCAAAAAAGTCAAAGTGTTAAGGTCATTTGCCTGCTTTTGAAATGTTTAACGCATTTTGGAGACCTCTTTAACGCCCTTCCACTTGTGGCGAAGAGGAATCGGGAGAAACCTTTGGGCGAATCAAAATTTATGACGACCATGAAATCCCATCACATTTTCCTCTTCGCTTTGGCTTTTATGGCTTCCTGCCACAGCCCCGAATATTTTGTTCAAAAAGGAGATTACGACAAAGCCATTAACCTGTACAGTTCAAACATCCGTTATCAGGAAAAAGGCAAGATAAACAAAAAAGACCTGATCGGTCTTGAATCGGCCTTAGGGCTTGCACAGCGCAGAGATTCTGCCGAATTGGCGCAATTGGGAGCGGATGAATTGCTTGAAAACTGGCCGCGCATCAACAAAATTCACCGTCAAATCCAAACCCGCCAAGGGAAGGTACTTGCCCTTGGAACGCTCCAAAGCAAAAAGGGGTATGCCCCAGCGTTTACGATGATAGAGGCCATTGATTCGCTCGAAGCCGATAGCCGTCGTCAGGCCGCTGCTTATCTTTATTCCCATGCTCAACAACTTTTGGCCATCACCGATTCCACGGGCCAACGGCAGCCCGCCCGCGATGCCTACTACGCCCTGCGCGACTTGAAAGCCAATTATTTTCTATACTGGGAAAATGCCAACACCCTGATTGACAGCGCTTATCGGGAAGGTAAAGCCCACATCTTGTTTGAAACGAGCGTACAGGATGGTGTGTGGGATGGTCGCTATTTCTGGAAGAGCACCAGCCTAGCGGAAAGCGGTGTTAAGAACGAATGGTTGGCTTTTTACACCGACTCTACCGCTCGACCAGAATTTGATTTTCGCGCCAAATGCCGCTT
>JACMMM010000644.1 GCA_014379065.1 Saprospiraceae bacterium | reverse complement strand
CCCTCAAAGGCTTCCAGTTCACGGCAACCCTCAACGGCCTGAAGGCTGTTGGAACGGTTGACGGCGAGAACGTTACCACTAGCAACTTCAACCTGTTGCCTGCAAACGCAATGGCAGTGTCTATTGACGGTGCACAAGGGTTCACGGTTCGTTTCCGCGCCGAGAAGGCTGGCAAGTTGAGCGAAATGCTCGGCGTTTCTGGCTCGATCACCCGCGCTGAGGCTTACGGTGACGCAGGCCGCCTGGGCGTAGCCTTCCGTTTCGACGGCAAGACGATCGCCGGTGTCGGCTTCGAACTGTACCAGAACCAGCCCAACCCGTTTGTGAACAAGACGTTCATCGGCTTCTTCTTGCCAGAAGCAGCTGAGGCAACGCTTTCGGTTTACGACGAGACAGGCCGCGTGGTTTACCAGCAGAAAGGCCAGTTTGCCAAAGGTGAGAACAGCATCGCACTTGACCGCGCGCTGATCAACACCACGGGCATGCTGTACTACAAACTGGAGACCTCTACGGACTCTGCTACGAAGAAGATGATCCAAGCCAAGTAGAGGGCGCGAGGCTTGTCCCCGCCCACCTAAGTGCGGGGTCGTAAGACCCACGCACGGCAAAATAGTGATAGGTGATTAGTGATTGGTGTGGCCTGCTCTTGAGACAGATTTCAAGATTAAGCTCTACTAATCACTAGTCACCAATCACCAACCACTAAACATCGATTTTACAAGATCATACTTTAAAATCGGTTTTTGGGATGGCCTCTCTCCTGTACGAGGAGGGGGGCTTTTTTTATGCGGAAATATTAAACCGAAAAATGTAAAATTTAAAAGCGCAAAATTATTGCTGGTGGAAGGCTTTATTTATTTATATTTCTTTTGTTTTAGAACTTTGTTAATCCCGGCCAAAAATCTGCCCAAATCTAATTCCCCGAAAAATTTGGCTAACTTTGCCCTTTCAAAAGCGTATTTGCCCGACTGACAATGCCGCTTTTTCTGCGCTACTCCTATTTTTTCTCAATTTGGCTGCCGACCCCGTTCGGCAAATGGAGCAACCGCCCTCATCTCAATAAATATTCGCCGCTCGCTTTCTTTTTTACGGACACCCGACAACGGTGTTTAACCGTCCATGAGTGACATTCAACTACTCATCTTCAATATTCGAAAAATATGTCCCTATCTCGTTTCAATGCACTCCAGGCGATGGAAAACCGTATAGAGCCATTCCCTATTGACATGGGGGAATCTGCAACGGAAAACATCGCGTCTTACTTTGGCGAAAACGTTTTCAACGACGAAGCCATGCGCAATCACCTCCCTGAAAATGCCTATCTGACGGTGAAGGCCGCCGTGCAAAATGGTCAAAAGCTCACCCGTGATATTGCTGATGTGGTGGCACTCGGCATGAAAAAATGGGCTGAATTGCAGAATTGCACGCACTTTGCACACTGGTTTCAACCGCTCACGGGCAAAACTGCGGAAAAGCACGACTCGTTTTTTACGCTCACGCACGATGGCCGCGTAATTGAGGAGTTCACGGGTTCGGCGCTGGTACAGCAAGAACCTGACGGTTCCTCTTTCCCTTCTGGCGGGATGCGCAGCACTTTTGAAGCGCGTGGTTATACCGTGTGGGATCCTTCCAGCCCAGCGTTTATCATGGCCGTGGGAGAGGGCAAAACCCTTTGCATTCCAACCATTTTTGTGACTTATGGAGGAGAGGCGCAAGACTACAAATTGCCGCTCTTGCGCTCTCAATCTTTTCTGGATAAAGCCACCGTACCAGTGGCACAGATGTTTGACAAGGAAGTAATCAAAACCTCTGCCACGCTCGGCTGGGAGCAGGAGTATTTCCTGGTGGACGACGCGCTTTACAATGCCCGCCCCGACTTATCTATGACTGGTCGTACCTTGCTAGGTCGCCCGGCGCCCAAACACCAACAACTTGAAGACCATTATTTTGGCTCTATTCCGGAACGGGTGTACGCCTATATGCGCGACCTCGAAACGGAATGCTACAAACTGGGCATCCCGGTGCGCACACGCCATAATGAAGTAGCGCCGAGTCAATACGAGCTGGCGCCGATTTTTGAGGAAATCAACGTGGCGGTAGACCATAATCAACTTCTGATGGATCTGATGGAGCGCGTCGCGCGTCGCCACAAATTGCGGGTGCTGCTCCACGAAAAACCTTTTGCAGGCATCAACGGATCGGGTAAGCACAACAACTGGAGCTTGGGAACCAACACAGGGGTAAACTTGCTTTCGCCTGGAAAAAACCCTGGCACGAACCTCCGTTTTCTCACCTTCTTTGTGAATACCATTGCAGCGGTACACAAGTACGCAGACATCTTGCGGGCAAGTATCGCCCATGCAGGCAATGACCACCGTTTAGGCGCAAACGAAGCGCCTCCTGCCATCATTTCGGTTTTCATTGGGGAAGCGATGAGCAAATTGCTCGACCAAATCGCCAAGGGTAAAAATACCGATGCAAAAGAGGTGAAACGTGCGCTTGACCTGATCTCCAAATTGCCCAATCTGGAGATGGACAATACCGACCGTAACCGTACTTCTCCATTCGCTTTCACCGGCAATAAATTTGAAATCAGAGCGGTGGGCAGCAGCCAAAACTGCGCAGGCCCAATGGCGGTTATGAACGGAATGATGGGGCTGCAATTGGTGGAGTTTAAAAGTGACGTGGATAAGTTGATGAATAAGGGAACAGGACAAGACGAAGCCATCCTGTCCGTGTTGAAAGGCTATATCCGCAAGTCGAAAGCCATTTGTTTTGAGGGAAACAACTATTCTGACGAATGGAAAGCAGAGGCGGCTAAAAGAGGTTTGAATAATTTCGCCACTACGCCAGAAGCGCTCGACGTATTGGGACAAAAGCTAGCGCAAGATTTTTACAGCAAATCTGGCGTGATGAGCAAGGTGGAATTGGAAGCATTTCATGCGGTTCAATTGCACAGCTACTGCACCAAACTTGATATCGAAGCCAAGACTTTAGAGGAAATCGTGGTGACGCAAGTGTTGCCTGCTGTGTTGCGCTACCAAACGGAACTGGCCCAGAATATCACCGCTATGCGTTCGATTGACATGGTGCAAACCACTCGCTTGCAAGTGGATTTGTTGAAGCGAATCACCGCTAATGTTGAGGCCATCCAAATCGGCCTAAAAAAACTCAACGAGGCATACGACCGTGCGCATCATGCCGATGATATCCGTGCAGAAGCAGGTGTTTTTTGCCATGAGGTGAAGCCGCAAATGGATGCAGTCCGCGTTGCTGTAGACGACTTGGAAGCCATTGTAGATGATCAATATTGGCCTTTGGTGAAGTATAGAGAGTTGTTGTTTGCGCGGTAAGCCATTGGGAGTTTAGTACGTCCCAGAGGGACGAAATCCCTG
>JACMMM010000643.1 GCA_014379065.1 Saprospiraceae bacterium | reverse complement strand
TGATTGAGCAAGCTCTTTGAGAAGAATTGGGACACGGATGACGCGGATGAGACACGGATTAACAGATTTTCAATTGTTAAACCAAAAAATATGTGCTAATCCGTGTCTCATCCGCGTCATCCGTGTTCCAATTCTTCTCACGAACGGTATTTATACGAAGTTGACGCTCGGCAGTAGAGTCCCGGGGTACTGTAACAAATTCTATCTTTGCTCCCCAAATTCAAATTTCAGATAAAATGCTGCTTAGAATACATAAAGAAGGGCGTACGATATTGATTGTTTCGGCTTTGTTGCTATTCGCTTTAACGATCGTCGTTGCGCAATTCCTACCCATCGCTTTTTGGCCGATTCTGGTGCTATCGGTTGGATTCTATATCCTTGTGCTTCAGTTTTTTAGGAATCCTATTCGGGAAGTACTTGTTGCCGACAACAAGCTCGTGTATGCGCCTGCCGACGGGAAGGTGTGTGTCATCGAAGAGGTTTTTGAACCCGAATATTTCAAAGAAAAACGGCTTCAAGTCTCCATTCTCATGTCGCCTTTAAATGTCCATGTCAACCGAAACCCGGTGAGTGGCGTGGTCAACTATTTCCGTTATCACCCCGGCAAATATCTGGTGGCCTGGCATCCTAAAAGCAGCACCGAGAACGAGCGCACTACGGTGGTGTACGATTTTGGCAAAGGTGAAATCCTGATGCGGCAAATAGCGGGAGCGGTCGCCAAGCGCATCAAATGGTACATCGGAGAAGGCGAACAGGTAGAGCAGGGCCGCGACATGGGCTTTATCAAGTTTGGTTCTCGGGTTGACCTTTACTTGCCACTCGACGCAAAAGTGGAAGTGGTGATGAACCAACAAGTAAAAGGGAATAAAACCGTGGTCGCGAGCCTCTAATGCTAAACTATGTTTGTTAAAGAAGTTGCTAACACACGCTTAAAAAACACTATAAGCCGATGCTTTTGAAAAAAACAATCCTGCTAGGATTTTCTCTTTTTGCCTTTTTGTCCTGTAAAAACGATCCCAAAACGGGTGCAGCGCAAACGGTCCCCCAAGTTGAAACAGCTCAGGTGGTGCCCGTATCAACCGATGGTGCAGCGACTTTTATTGTTAAAGAGGGCACGGTGAACTGGTCGGGCACCCATACTATAGCCAAAGATGGTCACCAAGGCACGATCAATGTGGAAAGTGGAGAAATGCTCGTTAATCAAGGTCAACTGTTGAGCGGCAAGGTGACGCTCGACATGAATTCTATCAGCGTCACGGACATCAAAGACCCTGGCGAACGGCGCGATTTGGAGTCGCACTTGAAGGATTCAGACTTTTTTGAGGTGAAAAAATTCCCCAAAGCCGAGTTCGTTTTTGACGAAGTGCTGCCCAGTACGATGCCCAATTTCAACTGGGTACTCAGCGGCAACTTGACCATGAAGGGCAAAACCCTCCCAGTAAACATTCCCGTAAAAGTCAGCATGGAAGGCGATGTGCTTCGCGCCGAATCACCCGCATTCCCCATCAACCGCACCCAATGGGGCGTGACTTTTAATTCGGGCATTCTCGGTACGGCCAGAGATAAAATGATTGACGATATGGTGCCGCTGACATTGAAAATTGTGGCGAGGAAGAAATAGCAGTTGGCAGTTGCAGTAGGCACTAGCAGTTCGTCTGGACTTAACAGTAAGTGCTTACTGCAACTGCCACTATCACTTATGCCACTGTCCCTGCAATCTTCTTCACCGTCTCCGTGTCCCCCATGGTATAGTAGTGCAAACATGGTACGCCAGCGGCTTTTAGTTCCTTCGACTGCTGTGCGCACCATTCGATGCCGACTTGCTTCACGGCGTCATCGTCCTTGGCTTTTTGTACTTCATGGACCAAAGCTTCGGGCAGGTTGATAAAGAATTTGCGCGGGATGGAATTTAGTTGATATTTTTTGGTCAGCGGTTTTAGCCCGGGCACAATGGGCACTTCAATACCGGCAGCGTGGCAGGCATTCACATACTCGAAGTATTTCTGGTTGTCAAAAAACATCTGCGTCACGATGTAGCCAGCACCCGCATCCACTTTTTCTTTGGTAAATTGAAGGTCGGTGCCAAAATTGGGCGACTCAAAATGTTTCTCCGGGTAGCCTGCTATACCGATACAAAAATCGGTCGGTTCGCCATTCTGGATGTTGAGATCGAGGTATTTACCGTGGTTCATGCCTACAATTTGACGCACAAGATCGAGGGCGTATTTGTGACCGTCTGCTTGTGGGATGAACTTGTCTTCAAATTGCCGCGCGTCTCCGCGCAGGGCTAATACATTATTGATACCCAGGAAGTTGAGGTCAATCAGCGCATTCTCCGTTTCCTCTACCGAGAAGCCACCGCAAATGAGATGCGGCACAGCATCCACGCCATATCGGTGCATGAGTGCGGCACAAATGCCCACGGTGCCGGGGCGTTTGCGAATGGCTGTTTTCTCGTAATAGCCGGACGGGCGTTTGTTGTAAATAAATTCCTCCCGATGGTAGGTCACGTCAATAAACGGTGGTTTGAACTCCATCAACGCATCTAGCGTGTTGAAGATAGCCTGCATACTGCCCCCTTTCAAGGGCGGGAGCACTTCGAAGGAAACGAGAGATTTCCCTTTTGCTTTTTGAAAATGTTCGGTGAATTTCATTTCTCGGGAGTTATTAAATCTTTAGTTTGCTGTGGAAACTTGCCAGCTAACCATTTCAAAAGTTCAAGTTGGTCTTTAGTAGGAGCTCGGCGTACTTGTGCAAGCAACTTTATGGCTTCTGGACGACTTAGGGTTAAGTTAGAGGCGCCTTCATTACAAACGGAACAGAGCGCGCGGAGGTTACCAGCGTCATCGGTTCCACCCATTGATTTATCAATGATGTGTCCAATGTGCAGGCGAGTTTTTCTACCAGTGTCATAGGGATGAGGCTCTCCAGCAGCAGCGCCACACATTGTGCAGGTAAAGCCATTGCGGTCAAGAACATACGCTCTAACTTCTTTTGAAATACCTCGCTCGAAAGCAGGTAAGGGCTTCAAATCAACAAGGATATACTGGCCGGGTTTGAGATCACTACGGTCATTGTGTGTAACGATGTTCATACCATGCTCTTTACGCAGTTCACGTATCCGACGTGCCCATTCACTTTTGCCAGCGATTTCACGCAAAACATCGGAATCCAATACTTTGCCGACGTTCTCTAAAAAAAACTGTCGAAGCTTCGATTTTGAACCGAAGCCCTTATTTTTCTTCGCCATGTTTCAAAGCGTTGATGATGGATCTGCCGAGCGCTTCGGCAACCGGCGGAGGGAATGCATTTCCTATTTGCCTGTAAGCAGATGTCTTTTTCCCTGCTATCTGCCAATCTTTTGGGAATCCTTGTATAAGCGCAGACATGCGTAAAGTAAGTCGAGGGAGGCCAGCAAAGCCATTTACAGGTGGTTTGTCTGCTAAGCCATTACCATCAACACCAATTTCTTTCCATGCTTTTTTAGCCCTTGTCGGTCCTAGATCAGGGCCGCCGTGTTTTTTTGAGCCGCCGACAAGTGTAGGAGCGATACTTTGGGCTTGTGTTTTCCATTCTTCTACCCTTTCCCAGCCCAGTTCGGCCATTTCTGGATAGAGTAAATCTCCGACGGTTTTGGGCTTTAACTCAGATTTTTGTGGCCAATTGAAGTGCGGCCAATATTTTTCTTTTAATGCCACTAAGATAGCGCGAGGGCGGTTTTGGGAGACCCCAAAATCGGAGGAATGGAGCAATTTCCATTCTCCCATATATCCCAATTGCTTTAGTTCATGGAGAATATGATTTCTGTAATCAGAAAATTTAGGATCAAGTAAACCCCTGACATTTTCTAATAAAATGGCCTTGGGACAACATTCAGCGGCGATACGCAAAGCTTCAGGAAAAAGGTCTCTTTCGTCCATGCTTCCCAATTGCTTACCTGCAATGGAAAAAGGAGGGCAAGGCACACCACCCGCCAGCAAATCAATTTGATTTTTATATGAATCTGCCTGAAAATATCGAACATCGCCCTCAACTACATTCCAGTTTGGGCGGTTGGTTCGGAGTGTTTGGCAAGCTATGTTTTCGATCTCTACCAGTACTGTATGCTCAAAGCCAGCCATTTCGAGGCCAATAGCCTGACCTCCTGCTCCAGCGCATATTTCTAGCGATTTGAATTTTGTCATAATGGACAAAGATACAAACAATTTGTTTTGTTAATGAAAATCACCCAACTCATTTCTGCGCGTTTGCCCGCGCCCTAAATTCAGCGGCTTGAGCGGTATTGCCTATAGCTTCGCTTATTTCAGCGATGTCCTCCAGCGTTCGGATGTCTTCGTATTGTCGGTTGAGTGCGAATTCAAGGAAGAAAAGAGCGGTCGTGCTGTCATTCTTCTTTTTCCAAAAAAACTCATAGCCTATCCGGTGGCAAAACGCCGTATACTTATCAGCGTTTGAGCCATCAAGATATTTCAGGTAAGCTGCGAGGTTCTTTCTGAAGGTAGTATTGTAAGGTATTTTTTCCACCACATCCTCCGCTACGTGGAAAAACTTGTCAAGTTGGTGATCAATATCGAATCTGGCCGCAGCCACATTAAACTTCATAATCAACGCCGCGCCATAATTGGGGTTTATTTCCAGCGAACGTTTGATGTGATACTCCATTTCTTCTACCAACCTTTTGCGTTCGGCAGGATCTTTCTCTGGTACATATTTCTCTTCGTAAAGCCCTGTAGCGTAAAAGCAGTGGGAACGGGCACTGCCCTCCGAAACTTGTACCGCAGCGCGATTGAGCGTAAAACCGCTCCGCCAATCTGGAACGCGCGTGATCACACGATAGGCATACAAGCCCGCGACGAGTCCAACAACGATCATGCCCAATGGGTAGGCGCTATCCGGTTTTTCTTTGAGCCATTCGGGCATTTTACGGGTAAAAAACCATCCAGCCACAATGCAAAAGCCGAGCGAGGGCATGTATAAAAAGCGCTCGTTCATAAAAGTGCCTACAGACACAAACAGATTGGAAACAATGCTGAGCGTCAGGAGGTAAAACAAAATAGCGTAGGCTGGAACGCTGCGTTTTCGGATGTTCCAGAGCGCCCAAAGACCCATGCCAACATGGAGGACAAGTCCCAGTATGGCCCGCCAGTCTGACCAACCTACTTTCGGCACATGATAAGGGTAGTAGTCAATGGTAAGCGGGTGCGGCACGAAAAGGAGTTTGAGATACCAACCCAGGGTAAGGAAAATGGTGGCCAGTTCTTCGCTGCCGGTCATGCCATAAAAAGGGTTGTTCATGATGTCATTATCCGCGATTTTGCCCGGGTTGAGCAAATATCCAAGGGCTTCGTAGCGGGCCAAAATGAACAAAAATGCGGCAGCAAGTAGCGGCAAAGTGGCAAGAAGCACACGCTCCAAGGACACTTTGGTGAAAAACCACACGGTGAGTGGAATGACGGCCACAAAAGTCAAGGTGTTTTCTTTTGCGAACATCCCCAGCAGGAGCGAAACAGCCGAAAGTACCAGCCATCCCCATCCCTTGGTGTCAAAATATTTAAGGGTGGCCCACAAGGCTCCTAACCCACCGAGCAGGGCCAGAATTTCGTCTCGACCTTTGATATTTGCCACACATTCCACATGCAGCGGATGTAACATGAACAGTACAGAAGCAATGAATGGAAGGCTAAAGTACCACCGGGCTTCGCCAAGGTTATGGCCGGCAAGACGTCCGTCCTCTTTTAAGGGGAAAAGACCAAGCAGGACTCGGTACAACAACATGCCAGTGATGCCATAAAGGAGCATGTTGAAAAAGTGGCCAGCGGCAGGTTTGTTTGGGCCAAAAATCTCCACTTCCATGGCGAAAGTAGCCAGCGAAAGCGGACGGTAACGGCCGCCCTCGAGCAAAAACCTTGGCTCTTTAAAATAGCCCATAAAACTATCCGCGCTGAAAATTTGGCGCAGTCCGGCAAACCCTTTTTGCACATACTCGTTCTTCACATAGACCATCTCATCGTCAAGCACATAACCATAGTTAAGGCCAATGTAATATAAGGCGTATGCCAATGCCAACATTAGCAGGGCGGGTATCCAATGATTGTTCCAAAAGCCGGGTTGGAAGGTTTCGGTAAGCGGCGCAGGAGCTGCTTTTTCCTTTTGTCTAGGGGCAGGTGTGGGCTTTTGCACCGGTTTGGGCTTGGATTTGCTTTTTGCAGCCATAATATCGAATCAAAAATTGAGCAGTTTATCCGCCGAACATGAGTTATCCCGAATTTTTTAAAAGTCCCAGAGGGACTGAATCTTGGTAGAAAACAGGTGGAAATGCGGTTGGCGTGCCGTAGGTACGCTATCTGTGTTTTTTTAGATAGCGTACCTACGGTACGCTTGTTCATCGAAAACAACATTTCTACAAAGATGCCGTCCCGCTGGGACGTATTAAACTCAAAATTTGGGATGACTCATGTTCGGCGAAGGCGGGGCAAAAGTAGGATGATTACCAGCATTTTTTGCCAGTTTCCGTCACACCTGAACTTCTTGCCGCCTTCGCCGCAACAATTCAAAAAAGATTTTGTGTTCAAAGGCTTCTGCGGGTAAATGAACGTTCTTAGTTTTTAACGAATCCTAAACACGAAGCGGCCCAACGGGCCTGAACGGCCTCGCTGTCTTGTCTCTCGAATCCGATTTCTTTGTTTTAAAATTCAACATTATGAACATGCTATTCCGATTACTTGTCATTATTGGCTTACTTGCCTTGAGCGTTTGCCCCCAAAACCTCCACGCCCAAACAAATTGCGTGGATTCATCGCTTATCAATCCCGATGCCGTTTGTATAACGCTTTTTGATCCCGTGTGCGGCTGTAATGGTGTGACTTATGGCAATTCTTGCGAGGCCCTTAATTTTGGCGGGGTAACTTCTTGGACTGCTGGCCCATGTCCAGCGGGCGAATGTGACGCGCTCGGTGTCAAGTTCTCGTTTTTCGCCATTACCCATTCTACCGGCATCGCTTTCATGGACGAAAGCAGTATGCCCAATGGCCAAATTACCAACTGGGCCTGGTCTTTTGGTGATGGTGAAACTTCCAGCGAACAAAACCCTACCCACAGTTTTCCTGCCCCAGGCGACTACATCGTGTGCCTCACAGTAGAAGCCGTAAATCCCAACGGCCAGATTTGCGAAGGGACTTTTTGCCAAACCATAACGGTAATTGACGACTGTTTCACCAACTGCATCTACGATTTTAATTACGAGCTCAACGGCACCGCGTTCCATGCAAAGTTTGACATCGTTGACCCGCCGTTTTTCTTTTTTGTCAATTGGTCGCTTGATGGTGGTTCTTCCACGGGAACAGGACTTGATTTTGTGCATCTTTTCAATGAACCCGGCAGGCACACGCTCTGCGCCACCTATCCGACGGGCGATTTTAGCGCAGAAACCTGTACCCTCTGTAAAGCCTTCGAGGTCACAGCACTTTGCGTTGAACCAACCCAAATTGACTCCACTGTGCCCTGTCCATTGGCCTTCATTCCTGTGTGCGGCTGCGATGGCGTGACCTATGATAATGCATGTTCCGCCATTAATTATGGCGGTATTACGTCCTGGACACCCGGTATTTGTGGGAGCATTTGCAACAACTTGTTCGTTGATTTTGAAGGAGCTAATACAGGCGGTTCGCTCACAGTGTGGAGCTTTTTGGACGAATCTGTATTTCCCGGCGGTACCATCAGCAGTTGGTTTTGGGATTTCGGGAATGGCCAAACGTCCATGGACGAAAGCCCAACGATTAACTTTTTCGACTCTGGCGAATACGAAGTATGCCTAACGGTTTCCGGACTTTTTGCCGACGGTACGCAATGTGGTGGAAGCTCCTGTCAAACCATTTCAGTGGCAGGACAAGCTTGCATTGACCCTTCTGTAATTGATACCACGGTGTTTTGCCCAGCCGTGTTCGACCCTGTATGTGGCTGCGATGGCATCACGTACGCAAACAAGTGCGTTGCCACTTATTACAACGGGGTTACGTCATGGACGCCGGGCATTTGCCCCAACAAATGTGACAACCCAGCGTGGATTGACTCGACGGTTGCCTGTATTGAAATTTACGATCCCGTTTGCGGTTGCGATGGCAACACCTACGACAATGAGTGCTATGCTACAAATTATGGCGGCATCACTTCCTGGACAAAAGGCGTGTGCTGCGAAAACCCCGACTGCAACGCCTTGTTTACGGTTGAAATCGTGTCAGAGAATACGGTGCTGATCAAAAACGCATCTACCAACGTCGAGGCTTCAACACTGAATTTTGGCGACGGATCACCCTTCTACTCTGGAATCTTTGACACCGTTTCGCATACCTACGCGGCAGCAGGAATTTATCAAGTCTGTCTGGAAATCAGCAATTTCGCGGGCAGCTGCACGGACAAGTATTGCTTTCTGGTCAATCTGACCAGCGCAGCGCACGAACCTGATATTCAAGCAATTCAGGTAGAAATATCGCCCAATCCGACTAGTGAACAGACCCGAGTTAGCGTACAGGGTGCAAATCCTCAAAAGGTGCAGTTGTTCGATGTTTTTGGGAAAATGGTATGGGAAAACCCTCTTTTTGCTGCCACATTTGAAATTGAAACACGCAACCTTCCGGCGGGCGTTTATTGGCTTCAGGTGTTGACCGATAAAGGGATGGCGGTACGGAAAGTGGTCGTGGCTAGGTAAAAGCAAATGAAACCTGGTTTCTATTCGAACAAACAACGCGGGCCTCGCAACATGCGAGGCCCGCGCCTATAATAATCAGTCAGTCTAATTTGCAGAAATTATCTTTTCCCAAAAATCCCCCCCAGCACACTGCCCAGCAAACCGCCGCCTTGTTGGGACTGCTGCTCTTGCTGTCCGCCGCCCATCACTGAGCCGAGGATATTGCCCAGCAAATCGCCCATACCACCTTGCTGCTGCCCCTGTTGGGCACCGCCCATGATTACGCTTGCAAGGCTACCGAGGTCAAGGCCACCAGAACTTTTTGCTTTGCCCAGTACGCTCATTACGATGGGCGCAAGGATGGGCAGGAGTTTCATTATCTGACCAGCGCTGAGGCCGGAAGATTGGCCAATTTGTTCCGCAGCTACTTCTTGGCGGTCGCCGAGGATGTGGTTGAGCATACCAGATCCGTTGGTTGCACGCGAATCCTGTCCGCCGCCTTGAAGCATTCCACCCACCATGCCAGCGAGATCGTCGAGCATGGATCCGTCGTGATCGCGGTCAAGGGCATTGCCGAGCGCGGAAAGGCCGCCTTCAGAAGAGGTATTGTTGGCAAGGCCGCCCAGCAGCGTGGCAAAGATGCCGTTGGTTGCTTGAGCAGTTTGTTCGGGTTCAGCACCGATGTGGTCGGAGAGTTGGCCGAGCATTTCATCGGAAACTTGGCCTTGAAGGATGTCCATTAAATTCATAATCACAAACTTTGATTGATGGTTAACGTGAATTGGAAGCGTGTTACAGAGTATTTGCCTATGCAGGAATTTAGCCCTTAATTGCAAAGGCCGCACTTTGACGCAAAGGTGTTCAAAAGTATCATCTTCATTTTTAATTCGGCACAAAATTGGCTGGTCGGGGAAAATATTTTTCCGGGAATCCCGTAAGTTTTAAGAAAACCCGCATTTTTGGGCTGCGCTCTGACCAACAATTTTAGGCAGGTTGCGTTTCTCCCATTCTTGAGACCCGATTGACGACTGACACACCCATGGATTATCGCTCTGCCGAACATTTTATCCTTTCCAAACTCCGCGACGAGCTCTCTGACCGATTGGTGTACCACGGGCTACACCATACGCTTGATGTGCTGCAAATGGCTACGGAGCTTTGCGATCGAGAGGGTGTGGGCCAGCATGACAAGGTGTTGGTGAAAACGGCTGCCCTATTTCACGACGCTGGCTTTATCAAAAACAAACACGCTGGCCACGAGGTCGAGGGCTGTGCTTTGGTGCGGGAAGCCTTACCAAAATTTGGCTACAAACCCGCCGACATTGATTGTATTTGCGGGATGATCATGGCCACTAAAATACCCCAATCGCCCAACACCTTGCTTGAAGAAATCCTCTGTGATGCCGACCTCGACTACCTTGGGCGCAACGATTTTTTTGACATTGGTGAGACACTTTTTGAGGAACTCAAGGCTTATCACCTTATTGGCGATGAGCAAGCATGGAATCGTTTACAAGTTAGTTTCCTGAATGCACACCATTACTATACGCGCACAAACAAAACTTTGCGTGAACCTGTAAAGCGGCGATATCTGGAAGATTTGCAAGACCTTGTGGCAACCTATGCCTGATATTACTGCTCCTATTGACGAAAGCTTGGTTGCTTTTTTTCGAAAAAATTTGCTGGACTGGTCGGCGCGAAACCCTCGACCGATGCCCTGGAAAGGCGAGCGAGACCCCTATAAGATCTGGCTGTCTGAAATTATTTTGCAGCAGACGCGCGTAGAACAAGGCTTGCCCTACTACCAAAAATTTGTAGCGAAATATCCCAACGTCCACCAACTCGCCGATGCCCCGGAAGACGAGGTGTTAAAACTTTGGGAAGGCTTGGGCTATTACACCCGGGCGCGCAACCTCCATGCTGCCGCCAAGCACATAGCCTACGAACTGGAGGGTACTTTTCCCAATAATTATGAGAGCATCCGGGGACTGAAGGGTGTTGGCCCATATACCGCTTCGGCCATAGCTTCGTTCGCTTTTGGGCTTCCTCATGCAGTACTGGACGGCAATGTTTATCGTGTCCTGGCTCGTTTTTTTGGCGTAGAGACTCTTATAGACACTCCGGCGGCCCAAAAGCATTTTGCTGCCCTCGCCCAAAATCTGCTCAACTCCAGCGATCCTGCTGCGCACAATCAGGCCATGATGGATTTTGGAGCGACTTTTTGCACACCACAGCAGGCTAGGTGTCCAGACTGCCCTTTTCAGTCCGAATGCTGCGCATTTCTGATGGGCAAGGTGGCCGAGCTGCCTTTAAAATCAAAAGGATTGGTCAAAAAAAAGCGAGCCTTTTACTATCTGGTTCTACGACACCAAGGGGATATCTTTGTGCGGAAGCGTACTGGAAAGGATATTTGGCGTGGGCTTTGGGAATTTCCGCAGTTAGAAGGCCCTATTCAGGTGTCACCATTTGGGGCTGAGGCGGTTCGGGAGTCCGAGCCGTTTCGTCAATTGCTCACCCACCAAGCAGTGACGGCTGTTTTTTTTGAAATTGATTTGCCAGACGATGCTCCGGAAGAAATTTTTAAAAATCCCCTTTTTCAGGACTGTGAGCGTATTGCTCAAAAAATGTTGAAAAAAAATATTGCATTTCCAAAGGTGATTGATTGTTTTTTACAAAACAATGTTTTAACTTTGAATTGAACTTTTCAATCAAATCACGTTTAAACAATTTACAAAGTTATGATTAACAAAGTAACCCTCATCGGCCACCTTGGTGGCGATCCTGACATCCGCACCTTGGAAAACGGCACTCCAGTGGGCCGCTTCTCCGTTGCCACCAACGAAAAGTACAAAGACAAAGATGGCAACTGGCAGGAGACAACCGAATGGCACAATGTTGTTGTGTGGCGCGACCTCGCCGAGCGCGCCAAAATCTTGAAAAAAGGAAGCACGGTGTATGTCGAAGGTAAAATCTCTTATCGGAAATACACCGATAAAGAAGGGGTGGAAAAAAACCTGACCGACATCGTAGCTGCCACTTTTCGGGTGCTCGACAAACGCGAAGGCGGTAGCAATGGCTATGAAAGCCGTTTCCCAAACAGCGAACCTGCTGTTATGCCAAGCAACCGGGGCGCCGAACTAGCGGGGGCTCCTTCTTCCATGCCTGTAGATGCCCCGCCAGCTACGGATGGCGATGATTTGCCGTTCTAAAACTGATGCTGGCCGTCCCTTAGGTTGATGGTGGTTTATTGGGTTGATAAAGGTTTATAATTACCACTCGAAAAGGCAAAGTATTGCCGCTTTTCAGGTGCAAAAAACGAACCTTTGTCAACCCATAAACTTTTATCAACTTTAAAACAGCCGCTAACAAAACCTATGGGCTGGCTACTTTTCATCTTCCCGGTTTATTTTCTTTGCCTGCTGGTTGAGCGCGCTTTGGTGGGCATTTCGTCACACGACCTTGATGCACTTCGGGCTGAAGAGAGCCGTGGCGCTCGACGGGCCTTAATTCTGAGCACGGAAATCCGCCCGACTTTGGCTGCGCTCTTACTGGCGCGGATACTCCTAATCTCTCTTGCTGGCGTTGTTACAGGGGCTTTTATTCAAGGATCATCTGAAATCAAAAATTGGCTTTACGAACTTTCAGTATTGGGCGGTTTTTCTCCTCTGATTACCTGGGGTGCATTAGGGGTGGTTTTGGTGCTTGGCATGTCGCTTGTTATTTGGGGCTTACAAAAACTTGATTTTCAAAAAAACAAGTCGGGAGTTATTTTGAAAAGGCTCTGGTGGATAGCTTTTTTTTGGAAGACCGTATTCAAGATTTTTACCCAGAAAGAAATAAATCCTGAATCGGAGTCAATTGGCAAAGGATTAGAACCGAACACCTCTGATGTTAGCGCTGCTGCTAGTGAAAAGCGCGAGCTCGAATTGTTGAAGAGTATTGTCCAATTTGGCGATGTTACTGTAAAACAGGTGATGCAGTCGCGTTCCAAAGTGGTTTCAATAGATTTCAGGGCAGGATTCCACGAGCTTCTCGAAGTGGTGCGTCAGTCAGAGTTTTCGCGCTTGCCCGTGTACGATGAAGATTTGGACAATATTACGGGCATCCTTTATGTCAAGGATTTGGTGCCACATTTAGACAAAGCTGAAGCGTTTGAGTGGCAACCGCTGATACGGACCAATGTACTCATGGTGCCTGAGGCAAAACGGGGCAGCGAACTGCTCCAAGAATTCAAGCAACAACGGATGCACATGGCCGTGGTCGTGGACGAGTACGGTGGCCTCGCAGGCATTGTTACGATGGAAGACATTTTAGAAGAGGTGACGGGTGATATCCGAGATGAGTTTGACGAAGAAAGTGAAATCCGCTATCGAAAGATAGATGATTTCACCTATCTCTTTGAAGGTCAAATACTTCTGAACGATGTGTGCCGTATTGCTGGCCTTGCCCCAGGCACATTTGATGCCGTGCGTGGCACTTCCGATACGCTCGCTGGGCTGGCCCTAGAGTTGCGTGGCGATATTCCTTTGATTGGCGCGGAGATGGCATGGAATGGGTTTTTACTCTCCGTGACCATTGCCGATAAACGCCGGATCGAACAGTTAAAACTAACCCTTCCGAAACAGACCCTTTCATGAAGGTGTAAGCTTTTACTTAATGTTCTTTTATAGTATAGCGTCGAAGGGTGACGTAAGTAGGTTTTTCAGTTTCAGACGTGCTACTTTTGTTCACGAATCTCTGATCCAAAAACTTACACTATCGTCTAATGAACAGGCTCCTTTTGGTTTTAATACTTGTCAGCATCTCTGTCTCTGTGCTCTTTGCCCAGGGTTCAAAAGGGCGCATGGGAAATAGCACGACCCCGCAGGCAACGCCCAGCGCGACGGCTTCTAAGAGCGCAAAGGCAAGCCCGGCTGCTTCATCCGTTCAAAGCAATGATCGAAGCAGCACATCGCAGGCTTCACAAAACCGTGCGACCAATCCAACAACTACTTATGGCAATGCAACTGCAAAACAGTCTTCTCAGGATCGGGCAGTGCGCACCTATGACTCAAAGGCTAATCGCCCAGCTACCTATGCCCCTCCGACGAATGCTTCTGTTACAAAAGGCGGCACTTCTGGGGGATCTCAAAAGGTGGCCCCGCTTAAATCCTCTGAACGTGGCATTGTGAACTGGATGAGCCTTGAACAGGCACTGGAAAAAAGCAAAACTGAGAAGCGCAAGATTTTTGTGGATATGTACACAGATTGGTGTGGCTGGTGCAAGCACATGGATTCTACCACTTTTGTGAATCCTGCTGTAGCCAAATATTTGAATGAGCACTACTATCCGGTCAAATTCAATGCCGAACAGGAGAAAGACATCATATTCAAGGACAAAACCTATAAGTTCAAGAAAAATGGTGCCCGAGGCTACCACGAGTTGGCGGCTTTATGGCTCAACAACCGCTTGTCATTCCCCACGGTGGTGTTTTTAGATGAAACCCAACAACTCATTCAGCCAGTGCCTGGTTATCAGGATGCTACAAAAATGCAGGCGATCATCAATTACTTTGGGTCAGATAGCCACAAGAAGACCCCTTGGGAAACTTACGAAAAAAACTTCGCGAATAAAAGGTGAGTTTTTAGAAACTCAAAACACCAAGCGGGGCTGCCACAAACTGTGACAGCCCCGCTTGACATAGATAAATATGCAATCGGCAAATTAATGCACGACGGCTTTCTTCAATTCTTTGATGCGGGCTTTTTTGCCTACCAAGCCGCGCAGATAGAAGAGGCGGGCACGGCGTACTCGGCCACGCTTAACCACTTGAACATCAGCAACATTGGGGTTAGAGTATGAAAAGATACGCTCCACACCCACGCCGTGAGATATCTTGCGAACCGTAAAGGTTTTGGTAAGGCCGTGACCACTGATCTGGATCACATCGCCGCGATAGTCTTGTTCGCGGGTTTTGTCACCTTCTACAATCTTATAGGTGACGACAACGGTATCGCCCGTTTTGAAATCAGGGAATTTCGGCGCTGTCAGCATTTGCTGATGTACGAACTGTATGGCTTCCAACTCTTTCATTGTATCGAAATTTGAATACGCTCAAAATTTAGAGGCGCAAAGGTAAAATTCCTTGCCGGAAAAAAAAATTATGTTTTGAAAATTTCTGATCGGCTGTTAAGCCACCGTTAAATTAAGTGTTTTAACACCAATATCTCGAACATCTTTCCGGCCTTTGCGTTCCTATTGGCTCGATTCAAAATTTTCATCATTCCTAAATTTTTTTTGCTAACATGAAGAAACTGTTTTTTCTCCCCCTTCTGGCCCTCCTGGTAATGGCCGCTAAAGTTCCCTCCACCTATAAAGTGGATACCAATGCCAGCGTTGTCGCTTGGACAGGCTATAAAGTGACGGGGCAACACACTGGTACCGTGAAAATCAAAAACGGAACACTTACAACGGATGGCGGTATGTTGACAGGCGGTTCTTTCGAAATTGATATGAACAGCATTGCCTGCACTGATTTGGAAGGCGAATATGCTGGCAAACTGGTAGGCCACTTGAAAAGCGACGACTTTTTTGGTGTGAATACTTACCCGACAGCTACGTTTGTCATCACGAAGGCTATTCCGCAAGACACGAAAGGCAACTACAAAATCTTGGGAAACCTTACTCTAAAAGGCACTACCAAAGAAGCGAAATTCTTAGCGAAATTTTCAGAAGCCAGTGGCATGGTAAATGCATCGGGCAAAATCATTGTTGACCGCTCGGATTTCAATGTGAAATACGGCTCAGGTTCTTTCTTCGACGGTTTGGGCGACAAAACCATCTACGACGAGTTCGATCTTCAAGTATCGCTCGTGGCCAAGAAGTAATCGCTTGGTTTTCAACGAAAAAGCCTCAAAGGGAAGATTCCTTTTGAGGCTTTTCTATTTTCAGGAAATCTGAAATCGGACGTACTTAATGGTTTTTCCGGCGGCGAGATGGAAAGACTCGTAAAGCGTCTGGATGCCAAGCTCTGGAAAAGGAAGTATGCCTGCATAAATGTCGGGCTCATTGAAAATCAAATGGTTGCGCTCGTCTTGGGCGATTGTGTCCAAGGTAAATTGATAAAAATCGGGGTCGTCGTGCTTTAAATGCACGAATCCTCCCGGCTGGAGTATTAGCCTATATTTTTCGAGGAAGAAAGCCGACGTAAGGCGACGATTCTCTTTGATGGCGCGTGGAAAAGGGTCGGGAAAGGTGATCCAAATTTCGGCCACTTCGCCGGGGGCAAAAAAATGGTCAATGATTTCGATGCGTGTGCGTAGAAAAGCAACGTTTGCCAATCCTTGTTCGAGGGCGGTTTTTGCACCTTTCCAAAGGCGGTTGCCCTTCACATCTACGCCAATAAAGTTGCGGTTGGGGAAATTCTTTGCCAGCCCCACGGTATATTCCCCACCGCCACAAGCTAGCTCGAGCGTGATAGGACTGTCGTTTTTGAAATGCTCTTGAGCCCATTTTCCTTTCAGATCCACAGGCACCATACCGGCCCCGACAAGTTGGGGTTGTTGTACATTATAGCACTCATAAACATTTGGAAATGAGAGCACTTCGGCGAATTTGCGTAGTTTGTTCTTGCGAGCCACAGATTTCTGAAAAAATTTTAGGACGAACGATGGTTTTCTTTTCCGTTCCAAAGGTGCGAAGACTTGATATTTTTGCGGCAAAAAATCCCCACTCGCCCATCATGCGCACCGTCATCCAACGAGTTTCCCAAGCATCTGTCACCATTGAGGGCATTGAAAAGTCGCGCATCGGCTGGGGCTTGCTCATTTTACTCGGCATTGAGCACGACGACACCGAAGCGGACAGCCTGTGGCTCTGCAAGAAAATTGCGGCACTGCGTATCTTCTCCGATGAAGCCGGATTGATGAATCTTTCCATACAAGAAATTGAGGGCGAAATGATCGTAGTGAGCCAGTTCACGCTTTTTGCCAGTACCAAGAAAGGCAACAGACCCTCGTTTATTCGTTCTGCCAGACCGGAGATAGCCATTCCTTTGTACGAGAAATTTGTCGAAACCCTTCGCCAAGAATCCTCCCGGCCCGTGCAAACAGGCGAGTTTGGTGCCGATATGAAAGTATCTTTGCTGAATGATGGCCCGGTAACGATCTTGATGGATTCAAAAAACAGGGAGTAATGTGCGGGGTCGTAAGACCCTCGCACGGCAACCTATGACCCTCGCACGGCGGCAATCACCAAATCAACATCTCTCCGCATCAACATTCATAATGACGCACAAAGCATTCCTACTCATACTCGACGGCTGGGGTATTGGTCAAAAACCGGAAGCCGATGCCATTTTACAAGCTGAGACCCCCTATTTCGACAGTCTTTGGGCAAAATACCCGCACAGTACCCTTGTTACGCATGGCGAAGATGTGGGCTTGCCAGACGGACAAATGGGCAACTCCGAGGTTGGCCATCTCAATATTGGTGCAGGGCGTATCGTGTGGCAACAACTTGCCCGTATCAATAAAGCCGTTCGGGAACGCGAATTGCACCAAAACAAAACGCTGCTCGACGCCCTCAATCACGCTAAAACCAACGGCAAAACCGTCCATTTTATGGGCCTTGTAAGCGATGGTGGCGTACACTCGCACATTGAGCATCTGAAGGCGCTATGTGACATTGCTACGGAACAGGGATGCAGGCATGTGCTAGTCCATGCTTTTACTGACGGACGCGATTGTGACCCGAAAAGTGGTGTGGCATTTATCGAAGAGTTGCTTCAACACATTAAAAATCAACCCATTGAATTGGCATCTGTGATTGGCCGTTACTATGCCATGGACCGGGATAAGCGTTGGGAACGCCTCAAACTCGCCTACGATTTGCTGGTGAATGGCGTGGGCGAGGCGGTGGAGGATTTCCCCACAGCCATACGGAAAAGTTATGCTGAAGGGGTAAGCGATGAGTTTTTGAAGCCGATGCGGAGGACTTTAGACATCGGACATTGGACATTGGACAAAGAAAAAACAGTGCAAGATCCACCCTTTACCATCCAACCCGGCGACGTAGTCGTTTGCTTCAATTTCCGGACAGATCGTTGCCGCGAAATCACCGAGGTGCTGACGCAGCAGGATATTCCAGATTTTGGGATGAAAACCCTACCGCTTTACTACGTAACGATGACCCGCTACGACCATGATTTTAAAAACGTGTATGTCCTTTTTGAGAAAGACGACGTGCGCATGACTTTGGGCGAAGTGCTGGAACGCGCCGGGAAAACCCAACTTCGCATTGCCGAAACCGAGAAGTATCCGCACGTCACATTTTTCTTTTCTGGCGGGCGTGAAGATGCTTTTATTGGAGAGCGACGCATCATGATTCCATCGGCCAAAGTAGCCACCTACGATCTTCAACCTGAAATGAGTGCCGAGGGAATTACACAGGCAGTTATGTTGGATATTCAAACCATTACGCCCGATTTTATCTGCCTGAATTTTGCCAACACTGACATGGTTGGCCACACAGGCATATTTAGCG
>JACMMM010000642.1 GCA_014379065.1 Saprospiraceae bacterium | reverse complement strand
TGATATTTTTGATCGCCTTTTTTGGCTTTCAAAGCCCACTCGTGTTGGTCTGAGGTATGGTTGAGCACCATGTCGAGCATGACATACATGCCCGCTTCATTTATCTGCTGGATCAATTTTTTCAAATCGTCCAGGGCGCCAAAGCGTTCGTCTACCGTTCGGAAATCGGAAACGGCATAGCCGCCGTCGCTTTCGTCGGGTGGGCTTTGGAAAATCGGCATAAGGTGCAAAAAATTGATCCCAAGTTTTTCGAAGTAGTCGAGTTTACCAGAGAGTTGCTTTATATCCCCGCAGAATCGGTCTACATACAGACTCATTCCGGCAATTTCATTGCTCAAATACCAATGGTCTTTTTGCGCCTTTTCATCGTCTTTCTGTTTTAAAAACAAAGGCCGGTTGCGGGCTGCTTCAGCTATCACATGGATCAGTTGTTCAAAGCCTTGTTCGCAAAGTGGGTGCTCTTCGTATAATTCTCGGTAGAGGATGCGAATCGCCGTAGCATTGGCCATAAGCCGCGCATAAAACAGATCGCCCGCGATGCCGATTCCTTCTTGCATAAGGATGGCATTAATTTTTGGATGAAGGTTGCGGTTGAACACGGCAGAGTAGTTGAGGGTTGAGGGTTTAGAGTTTAGAGTTTAGGGTTTAGGATCAAATCGTTGAGCGGAGAGCCTCAACTCTAAACCCTCATCCCTCAACCATTTCATTCAATGCCCACCCACAGGCATGATCGTTTGCTGTTCGTCGCTTTTTGCGACACGCATTCTCAACACCGCAGCCGCTGCGAACAGCAACAACACACCAGCAGTTGTGATAGCTGCTCCCGGGTTGCTTCCCAAGAACGTTTTGTAAATCATGCCAAAACTGAGCGTTTGGATAATCATGGGGATTACAATCATCATGTTGATAATGCCCATGTACACCCCAAAGCGTTCTTTGGGAATGCTGCCCACCACCAACAAGTAAGGTATCCCCATCATGCTCGCCCAAGCGATACCAAAGCCCGTCATAGGGGCAAAGAGCAGGTATTTGTTCTCAATGTGCGGAAATGCCAGCAAACCCAAGCCTGCGATAATCAGGCAAGAAAAGTGTACCCATTTGGCCCCATATTTTTTAGCCAACCATACCAGGCCAAAAGCGGAAAGGAAGGTGACAATATTGTACCACCCATTGACCAACCCCGTCCAGCCCACGGCTTTTTCGTACAGGTTTTTATCTCCTTCAGAAGTAGTTTTCCATACAGATTGCGCAATGCTGTGCGAGCAATATTGCCAATAGATAAAGAGGGCATACCACTGGAAAAGATAGACCAATGCAAGTCTCCACATGTTGCTGGGCATGTTCTTTATGGCATCCAATATCTCAACAATCGGTTGAAAAGCACCGTGCTCGTTTTTACGGATATAGGCCAACTCTTCTGGCGTTGGTGGTATTTCGGGGGTAGTGTGCAGCGTCCATAAGACTGAAGTGATGGAGCAAACTGCGCCCACAAAAAACGATCCATAGACCCAATAAGGGATGCCTGAGGCGGATTGTCCAAGGATGTTGCCTTGAAAAAAGAACAGCGAAAGGTTTGCCAAAGTGATACCCAGGCCTGTGAAAAAACTCTGGGTCAAAAATCCCAACCCGTATTGCGATTCAGGCAATTTGTCGGCAACAAAGGCGCGATAAGGCTCCATAGCGGTGTTGTTGGCCGCATCCAAAATCCACAAAAGACCCGCAGCCATCCATAAAGTGCTGCTGAATGGAAATAAAAACAAGCAAAGACTGCAAAAAATAGCCCCCACTAAAAAGTACGGCTTCCGGCGGCCCCATCGGGGATGCCAGGTTTTGTCGCTCAAAGCACCAATAATGGGTTGAATCAGCAGGCCAGTCATCGGTCCGGCCAAATTGAGCAGGGGCAATTGGCCCGGGTCTGCATGCAGGAAAGAGTAAATTGGATTGATCGCCGTTTGCTGAAGTCCAAAACTGTACTGAATTCCGAAAAAACCGAAATTCATGTTGACGATTTGCCAAAAACTGAGGCTCGGCTTGTTGAATGACATAAAATGGATCTTTCAAAAAAGTAGAACACAGAATCAAAGGCGGCAAAGTAATGTGATTCGAGAATGTCTGTGGAAAATTTTTGGCTGGGGAAAAATTACAAATGGTTTGCATCGAAGTATCCAGCAAACCAATACCTTTGTAACGAAAATTCGCTAAACGCGATTTTCGATCCATCAACCACCTAAATTTAACGTTTACCTCCATATTATGTCAGCAGCAGTAGAAGCCTCCACTATTCTCAAAGGGGGCGAATTCCTCATCCGCGATAGCCGCCCCGAAGACGTTTTCATTCCTGAGGAGCTCAACGAAGAGCAACTCATGATCAAGCAGATGGCCGTTGATTTCCTCAACAATGAGATTGCTCCCAATCGCGCCAAGATCGAAAAACAAGAGCCTGGGCTTTCCCCCTCCTTGCTCAAAAAAATGGGCGATCTCGGCCTGCTTGGGGCGCACATGCCTACTGCTTATGGAGGCATGGAATTGGATACCAATACCAATACCGTTATCTCAGATGTATTCGGGCCAATGGGTTCGTTCAGCGTTCCATTTGCGGCACACACAGGTATTGGGATGCTGCCGATTCTATATTTTGGCACAGAAGCACAGAAGCAAAAATACTTGCCAAGCCTGATTACGGGCGACCTCAAAGCGGCGTACTGCCTCACGGAACCAGGTT
>JACMMM010000641.1 GCA_014379065.1 Saprospiraceae bacterium | reverse complement strand
GGTCTCTGCTCCATCGTCGGTGACATAACATTCGCCATGCTCATAAGGGTTGAGCGTGCCGGGGTCCACGTTAAGGTATGGGTCGAATTTTTGAATGGTGACTGAAAAGCCGCGCGCCTGAAGCAATTTGGCGAGGCTGGCACAAAGAATTCCTTTTCCGAGCGAAGAGGTGACGCCGCCCGTAACAAAGATGTATTTCGTCATAGTCTGTTTTACTTGTTACGGGATGCAAAGGTAGAAAAGGGATTGGGAAAAGGGGCCTGAAAGAAAATAAGCGCACAAAAAAACGGCGCTCACTGTTAGGTGGACGCCGTTAAAGGAAAATGGGTAGTTTTAGTGCTGCGAATCAGGCACATTTCTCCAATGGGCATCTTCCGCTGGCAAATTATCAAACTTGATGCTTGCTTTTACCTCTTTCCACCTTGACCGAGGCATCTTGGCTTTGATGCGGATCTTTCCGTAGGTGTTTGGGTTTAGTGGGTCGTATTTGCCCAGACCCACGTTTTTTGCTTCAAAATTTAAGATGCTGGCATCCTCTCCAAAGGTGGGTTCAACGGCAAAACCTACCGAACCTATGGATTTTTCCATGATTTTGAAATCCTGATCGTTCAATCCGCTAGGAAAATTGAACGCAACCTGAATATTTCTAACGGGCATACTTCCTTCATTATAGAACAGAAGGTCAAAAGTGGTTTCTCCTTCTGATTCATCCGAGCCGAAACTGACGTCCAAATAGGCTGGGTCACCATATGCCTCGATAGGAGAGGAAACTTCCGCTTCTTTCTCAAAAGCAAATGAACCATTCCCAGTCACTAAGAGCAAGAATTTGGTTTCGTAGTTCGCCGTATTGACATCGCTTATATTTTGCCATGCTGGCGTAGTGTCTAGGCTTACAAACAAATGCCGTTCTTCATCGGGCTGGAGATCTGTATAACTCCAAGCGCCAAGGGCTTGATAGCCCGATTTGGCGGGAGCATTGGAGATATTGATAGCACTCACATTTCCATAGTTGAAATGCTCCTTAAAAACCGAGTAGGACACAGGGATGTCATTCGCGCCATTTCGCGTTAGGTTCGTATTGTAATAGAGATAGGCATTCCCTGAAACAGGGACTCTTTGATGGTTCAAAATTGCCAGAATGGCGACAGGAGTACTTTCGTGGTTTAGACTGTTTGGAAAAATTTTCAAGGCTGCGAAATGGCCATTTTCCACCCAGCCAGAAGGAGTGACAGTCCCTCCTGTTGGTGTAAATGGCGTGGTTAAATTGGAAGCGGTGACACGCTTTTTTTCCTTCTTGGTTTTTCTCCATCATCATAATGACCGATACTATAAAGGAAAACTTCTTCCACAGGGGCAATCCGAAACTGGTGCGTGGCAGCATCGTATAGTTTTATGTCAAAATTGCCATCCCCATACACCCAGAGGGATTGGGCTGGGGTAAGTTGACTGAGTTCCACGTTCATTAACTCAAAAGCAAAAAAACCACCCGCAGCGTTTATGGGGGTGGAAGCTAGATAGGTTGTGTCACCTTGAGAGAATGCGCTGCCGATACAAATTATGGAAATGAAAATTGTGTTGAATATGTATTTCATGTTGTTTCAGAATAATGTGGAGTTGAAAAATGTGAAGCGTCCATCTGAATACCAAGTTAGATAGACTAACATCCAGAATGAGCGCTAAGTGCCTTAATGCACTACGTCATCAATGATGAAATCATTGGCTTTTGCAATCGTATACCGATAGGTATTTCCGGTGGAGAGTCCTGTGATAACAGCGGAGGTGGCAGAGGTGGTGAAATTGGCTACAACCGTGAACGTATTCAGGTTGACAACTGTAACCGTGTACTGACCGCTAGCGCCAAATTCGGTCCAAGAAGCAAGCGCAGAAGCTGCTGACATAGCAGTTACGGTGAGTTCTGGGCCACCAACACAAGTTTGGGGCAAAGCATTTTCTGTGGTACCGGCATTGGCTTCAACCCAAGTAGTAGCCAAAACGAACAGGAGTGCTAAAGAGCATTTTAAAAGATTGTTGAGCATAAGAATTAAATTTTATGTGAAATGAAAGTGTGACAATTCAAGACGATTTTTTAAGCGAACGCCGTGCGAGAAGCCCAAATCCCTCAAGCATTTATGGCAGCACAAAAGTGTAGCACCTTTTGTGCGAAAAAAAGGACACTTTTGACCGGTTTTTCCACTCCTGTACTTGGGTGATTGCAGCACTTTCTCCCCTTGGAGGAATCTGAGAAAAGCATTTATATTAACTCTAGAGGAATTCATAATTTTGACACCGATCTTACAATCTTTCTCAAATCCGATTTCTATGAAAAAAGCCTGCCTGCTTCGACTGCTACTGCCGCTGCTATTGCCACTTTCCCTCTCCGCCCAAACCCTCAACTTCCAGCCCCGTGGCGTGGGCGGCGGTGGCGCCCTTTTCTTTCCCCGCGTCAACCCTGGCAACGACGAAGAATTCTACGTCTCCTGCGATATGAGCCAGTTGTTCCACACCACGGATTTTGGTCTCAACTACGATCAAATCCCCTTTCAACAACTGCAGGTGTTTGGCGCAAACTCTACCTACGAATGGACCAACGACCCCAACGTAGCCTATTGCAACCACAACGACGGCAACTACGGATACCCCGTTCGCACCATGAACGGCGGAATCTCCTGGCAGCCCTTGCCCGGCCACGACCCCAACAATGAGAACGTGTACCGTATGGCCGCCAACTACCAGAAACCCAACCAATTGCTAATAAATTACTACGGATACATTTTCATTTCAAACGATTTTGGAACCACTTTTAAATTGGTGAAACAAGCCGCGAACAATGGTGTGGGCCTCATCATGGGCGGGACTTTTTTTGATGGAAACAACATTTATATCGGCACCAACGAGGGCGTTTTCCGCAGCACAGACGGCGGAACCTCTTTTTCCCTGATGCCAACGAGTGGTTTGGCCGCAGGGCAAGTCATTTGGAGTTTTGCAGCCGGTAAAAGTGGCGGCACAACCCGGTTTGCCTGTATCACTGCAGAGGTTAATGACGTGTACAATGGCGTGATGCCTTGGGAATATTGGGGCTTTGCCAAAGGCGTTTATACGATGGACAACGCCTCTGGTGTATGGCAATCGAAGTCCACAGGCATTGATTTCAGCAACGATTTTGTGATGTACGTCGCTATGGCTTGGAATGACGCAAACACCATTTACCTAGGCGGCAACGATAACGCGCTCGGCGCTCCCCTCATCATGAAGTCTCAAAATGGCGGTAACGCTTGGGCAGAAGTTTTTCTTAGCAGCAACAACCAACACATCACTACGGGCTGGAGCGGCCAGGGCGGCGATAAAGGATGGGGTTGGGGGGAGACCTGTTTTGGCATTAGCGTAGCGCCTTTAAACTCGAGCAAAGTGTTATACAGCGATTTCGGTTTTGTCCATGTAAGCGCTGACGGGGGCGCTAACTGGAAACAAGCCTACCTCGACACCCAGTATCAAAACCCTTCCGATGTGCCAACGCCAAAGCGCAAGGCTTACAAAAGCATTGGACTCGAAAACACCACTGCATGGCAGATCCATTGGCACAATCAGACCGAGATGCTCACAGGATTCAGCGATATCGGCCTGATACGCAGCACCGACGGCGGCAATCTTTGGGGTTTCAACTACAGCGGGATGTCGGTCAATTCTGTCTATCGAATCGTAGAATCGTTTGAAAACAACTTTGTGTTGGCGGCCACTTCGGGTATCCACGACATGTACCAAAGCACCCGCCTTGCCGATGCGCAATTGGATGCAAATGACAACTCTGGCAAGATTTTTCATTCCACAGATGGCGGGAATACCTGGACATCCCTACACGATTTCGGCCACCCCGTTTTCTGGATAGCCCACGATCCTAATCTGCCAACCAGCATTTATGCAAGCGTAATCCACTATGGTGGAGGCGGCGCGGCGATGAAAGGGGGCATTTGGCATTCGAATTATGGCGGAGCTTGGACGCAGCTACCCGCCCCGCCCCGTACAGAAGGCCATCCGGCCAGTATCGTGGTTTTAAATGACGGAAAAGTGGCTTGTACTTTCTCTGGGCGAAGGAATGCCTCAGGGACATTCACCGCAAGTTCGGGCGTGTTTCTCTACGACCCCGCCACGAACAGCTGGGCAGATAGAAGTCACACCGATATGTATTATTGGACGAAAGACCTTGTGGTTGACCCTTCTGATCCCGACCAAAACACCTGGTACGTTGGCGTTTTTAGCGGTTGGGGTGGTGCGCCAAACGGGAAGGGTGGGCTTTTCCGGACAACCGATCGGGGCCTGCATTGGACAAAACTCACTGGTTCACAGTTCGACCGCGTCACTTCGCTGACCTTCAATCCCGAAAACCCAGCCCAAGCTTACCTTACAACGGAAACTCAAGGGCTTTGGGTGAGCAACAATATGAGCGCAAATGTTCCGAACTGGAATCTAGTAGAATCCTATCCCTTCCGCCAACCGGAGCGTGTGTTTTTCAATCCCTTCAAGCCCTCTGAAATGTGGGTGACAAGTTTTGGGAACGGCATCAAGGTGGCGCAAATAAGCACCGCCACCAATGAAATCGCCGACTTCTCCCCTGCCCTGAGCGTATGGCCCAATCCGCTAGCAAGCGAAATTCTACAGGTTGAATTGCCGGATGATCTTTCCGCATTGGATGAAGAAATAACGGTTTTTAATCCTCTCGGGCAAGTTGTCTGGAAGGCGCGAACATCAGGTGAGCGTGTTTTGAACCTGGAAACCAGCGGCTGGCCTCCAGGGATGTACAGCATTAAATGCGGAATGGCAAGTCAGTGGTTTATTAAAATCTGAAACAACACTATGGGGAACTCAATAATAATAAAGTCAATTGCCAGCATCGGCCTTTAACAGCTTAGCTTGCATAGTCTTGCCGTTTTCCATTTGGGCATTGAGCAAATACCACCCTTCAGGCAACGAATTTGCATTAATTGGATTGCCATCGTAGATATACGATTGAAGTACTTTTTGCCCTAACAAATTGTACATGGAAAATTGACTAATGGACGATTCAGAATCAGCCATGATAGAAAATGATCCTGAAAAAGGGTTGGGAAATACCCCTAAACTACCAATGGAAGGGTCATCCGTTCCCGTAAGCACATTCTTCATTTTGAACACCCAGAAATCATACCACATCTGGCCGGGCGCCGGCGGGTGAATGGGCACCGTTACATCGCCATCTGTTGAACTGCTGAATCCCACCGCTACAAAACCGTTGTCAGTGGTTCTTACCATATCAATTATGGCATCGAAGTTTGTTCCACCCAACACCTTTTGCCGGAGTATTTCGCCTGTACTGTTCAATTTTACCATCCAGCAGTCGTTGTCGCCGATCGTTAATCCCATCAGATCACCATCAGAGGATTCGGACTGTCCTGCCAAAATATAATCACCTTCTGTTGTTTCAATCATAGAGAAGTAAACCTGGTCCACAGAGACGCTACCGCCCAATGACCGGCTCCAAAGGATGTTTCCTTGTCCGTCCAGTTTGACAACCCAGGTATCCGAACTGTGTATCGCTCCATGATGTCCGCTGACATCCCAATCATTGCACTCTGAAAGACCTGCTACAAGATAGCTTCCATCGCTTGTAACAAGCACATTAAAAGCTTCGTCAGAATAAGAGCCGCCCAAAGATTTTTGCCATTGCATGTTTCCAAGGCTATCAGTTTTTACAACCCAGAAATCACTGAATAAAACAATTCCGTGATGCCCTGTGACATCTCCGTCATTTGAAATTGATCCTCCAACCAGTATAAACCCTTTATCCGGTGTTTGCCGCATCTTGTGCAGGTGGTCACTTCTTGTCCCGCCAAAGAATTTTTCCCATTGAAGGACTCCCTGATCATTGATTTTAAAAAACCAGTAATCGATAAAATTCCCGAAAGCTGCAACGACATAGCCTCCATCTTCGGTTTGAATAATGTTGGAAGGATCGGCAATCCCATCGGGGCTGGTGCCAAAGGATTTCTCCCATTCAATGTTCCCGGCAACGTCAATTTTGACAACCCAACAATCCGCTTCGTCCGTATTGGCAGAAATATCTCCATCTTTGGAGTGTGCATGCCCTGAAAAAATATACCCTCCGTCTTTCGTTTGCAGGATGGATCTTCCATAATCATTAGATGAGCCTCCATACATTCTCTGCCATTCTATGGTTCCGTTTTGGTCCATTTTAACCAGCCAAACATCTGCACCCCCATGCGAACCTGAGGCGTCTTCATCTTTGGAAGATGACGTTCCGAATGCAACATAACCGCCATCGGAGGTTTGCAATATCGTTGTTGCCAAATCCGATGCAGAACCCCCGATTTGCTTTTGCCATTCAATGACCGATTGAGTATAGCCCTGACAGGTAAAAAGAGTAAAAGCCAATAGTGTAGCAATCTTTTTCATGGTGTATTTTTTAAAGATGGGATACCAAATACCAAAATTAGCTAAAGTTTATACTCATCTCAGTCCGGAGCAAGGCTATCAAATTGAAATCTTGCTCAAAGCAGCACACAGCCAAAACAGAAACGAATTGTGTGGCTGCTTCGCTGTCTCTAGCATCACAAGCAAATTGCCGTCACTTGTGCCAAATGGGGAGTGGATATGATGGGCATCGAGGTGATCTACCTTTGGCTTTGTAAGCAGAAAAAGCAGGCAAGGATTACGTCCGTTCTATAAGGGGGGTGTTATGCTAAAGTCAATCGGCCCTTAACATCTTCGCCTGCAAGGTCTTGCCATTTTCTGTTTGTGCACTGAGCAGATACCAGCCCTTTGGCAATGATGACCCGTCAATGGGTTTGCCATCGTAATGATTCGAATGGAACACCTTTTGTCCTACTAAATTGAACAAGGTAAACGCATCAATGGGCGATTCTGAGTCAAAAGCGATTGAAAATGACTCTGAAAATGGGTTAGGGAACACTTGTAAAGAGCCCTTTTGAAGATCTTCTGTCCCAGTCACCATGTTCAGCTTGACAATCCAGAAATCTTTCCAATCACTATTGGGAGAAGGGTGAGGCGGAACGGTCACATCTCCGTCTATAATAGACGTAGTTCCTGACATCACAAAATTGCCATCAGACGTTTGCGCCATAGCATCAAGGGATTCTCCTCCTGAACTGCCGAACACTTTTTGCCAGATAATATCGCCCGTTTGGCTCAATTTCAATATCCAGCAATCCCACTCACCCTTGTGCAACCCAATCAAATCCCCGTCAGGAGAGTTTGAACTTCCGGCCAGGACGTACCCACCGTCTGCTGTTTCAAAGAAAGCCCTGTATGCGTTGTCATAACCGGCGCTGCCACCTAGCGAACGGCTCCAAAGGATGTTCCCTTGTGCATCGAGTTTGACTATCCAAGAGTCTATGATGCCGACCATTCCGTGATGACCACTTACATCCCAATCGTTCGACTGTGAGGGGCCACCAATGAGGTACCCGCCATCACTGGTGACCAGCACATTGTGCGCCTCGTCCAAGAACGAGCCGCCCAAGTTTTTTTGCCATTCAAGATCCCCATTGCTGTCTGTTTTAACTACCCAAAAATCAGTTTTGTCCGTTGGCCCGTAATGCCCTGTTAGGTCTCCATCGTTCGACTTTGAACCGCCCACCAGGATAAAACCCTTGTCCAGTGTTGATTTAATATTAATGATGCGATCTTCCTTAGTTCCACCGTAGAATTTTTCCCATACGAGATTCCCCTGGGCATCTATTTTAAAAAACCAAAAATCATAAATGGTTCCATAAGCGGCAACAACGTACCCTCCGTCCTCGGTTTGTACAATCCCACAAGGTAATGAAACCCCTCCAGCACTAAAGGACTTCTCCCACTCAATATTGCCGAAAGCGTCAATCTTGACGACCCAGCAATCTGATTCGTCAGTTGTGCTGGAAATATCGCCGTCAATGGAGTAAGCCAACGCTGAAAAAATATAGCCTCCATCCTTTGTTTGCATTATTGACTTCCCAAAGTCGCCGGCTGACCCTCCGTACATGCGTTGCCATTCAATTGTACCACTCGCATCCGTTTTTACGACCCATACATCGTAAAATCCATGCAGGCCAGATGCATCCCCATCGTTGGAGTTTGATTCTCCGATAGTGATAGTCCCTCCATCCATAGTTGGCGTTATATTCCTGGGCCATTCGTCACCCGAGCCTCCTATCTGTTTTTGCCACTCGATGGACAACTGGGCGTAAGCTTGGTGAGCGAAAAAAATAAGCAGCAGCAGTGAGGTAGAGATTTTTTTCATTGAAATAATAAAGTTTGAGTGTGAACGAGCGCCTTGGCGTTGTATAAATTTGGATGTGGCAAATGGTTAATTAGCAGCCTCTATTTTTAGTATTTTAGCCTGCAGTGTCTTGCCATTTTCTGTTTGGGCACTGAAGTGATACCACCCATTGGGCAATAAAGAGCCATCAATGGGTTTGCCGTCGTAGCTGTCCGATTGAAGCACCTTTTGCCCCCATACATTGAACAAGGAAAATTGACCAATGGGCGATGTCAAATCAGACATGATCGAAAACGACCCCGAAAATGGGTTGGGGAACACCTGTAAACTTCCAGTGGGAAGTTCTTCTGTTCCGGTGAGC
>JACMMM010000640.1 GCA_014379065.1 Saprospiraceae bacterium | reverse complement strand
CATCGCCAACTGCTATGCTGCTATGGGTGAATGTTACCTGAAAAAGAAAGCACTCGTGCAGTCTGATTCCTTTATTCGGCTCGCTTTGCAATTGCTGGATGCTCCCGTCAAGAAAAACGTCGCTGAGCTCTCCCTTTCTATGCGGCAATTGGCGCTTTGCAGGATGTACCAAGGGCGATTTGCCGAAGCAGATTCGCTGTTGGGGCGCATTTTTACCGTGTTGGAGGTGAATGCTGCTGACACGGTGCATTGGGGCAAGGTGCGTGCGCCACTTCAATTAGCCAACACACTGATCGCCCGCGCAAGGTTGCACTACCAATGGGCCCTTGCGGAAGGCGGCTCCCAAGGCCATCAAGCCGCGCTATATTGGGGCGAAACTGCGTTGTCCTACATTTCAAATTGGGAAAGTAAACTTGCCACCAGCAGTTCACGACGGGAGACGCGCAGCGTGGCGCGCGAGGCGCGTGAAATTTGCGCCGCCGCCGCGTTCCATTTGAAAGTGCTCGATCCAAACAATCGTGAAAAATGGTTGCAACAGGCCTTCGGGCATATCGAATCGGCGCACAACTCCCAATTGCGCGATGCATTGCTCGAATCGCGCAATCGTCAGGTGCCGAACAAGCCCGATGCCAGCACCTTGCTGGAGGATAGCCTTCGCTTAAATATTGCGCATATCGAAAAGCAACTGTACATCCTTCGGAATATTGGAATGCCGGAAGACAAAGATTCGATCAGCCAAATGGTTCAATGGGCTTTTGAATACAAAAAAGAACTTGACCTGATAATAAGCACCAAGAAAAACACCCTACAACAGAGCACCATCGCGATAGCCGAGGTGCAAAAGCAGTTGCTTCGCCCTGGCCAAACATTTCTCGAATATATGGTGACAGACAGCAGCGTATTCGTTTTTTGGGCCAATGCGCTCGACGCAGACCTGCTCGAAATGTCAAAGAGCGCTGATTTGGGGAAATGGGTAGAGCGCTTACGCCACGGTATTACAGGATTTTACAGCCTCCCGCAGAACGATCCCCGACGATCCGAGGACCAATATTATGACCATACCCTTGATGATTATCTGGAGGCTTCTGAGTGGGTTTATACCAATATTTTTGCACCTGTAGAACCGTTTGTTGGGAACAACCGCGACCTGCTCATCGTACCAGACGACGCACTGTACCTTGTTCCCTTTTGTGCCTTGCTGCACAAGCGCCCCGTAAATATTGCGGATTTTGGAGATTACGCTTTCCTCGGACTTGACCACACCATTGGGTTTGCTTTTTCGGCATCGCTCCAAATGGAAATGATGCAGCATTTGAAAACGTCCAGGCCGTTGAACAATGCACTCGTGATGGCTCCATTTTTCACAGGAGACCCTACTAAGTTGAGTAAAGATCCAAAACAGCCCACTTCAAATCGAAAAACGGTAGATCCGCTTCCATATTCGGGGATAGAAGCTTATACTGTGATAAAATCGCTGTGCTTGGGCCAGGCACTCTATGGCCAGCAGGCCACCCTCGATGCGTTTTTGCAACAAGCGCCACAGTCCCGAATCTTGCATCTGAGCACGCATGCTGCCGCAGATGGGCGCTTTGGTCAATATTGTTTCGTAATGTTTGCCAAAAAAGGGGCGGAATACGAACGCTTATACGTGCGCGATATTTACCGGCTCCGGCTTAACGCCGATTTGGTCACCCTATCAGCCTGCGAGTCAGCACTTGGCGCATTGCAACCAGGTGAAGGACTTGTAGGTCTCACCCAATCCTTTGCTCAGGTGGGTGCAAAAAGCGTTTTGTCTACCCTTTGGCAAGTGGATGACTCCAGCACCGCTGATTTGATGGGGCCATTTTACCAGCATTTGGCGGCGAAAAAAATGACTAAGAATCAGGCCTTGGCTGAGGCACAGCGTGCTTTTTTGAACAGCACGAGCACCTCGAACGCAGCCATGCACCCATTTTTTTGGGCAGCATTTACCTTGATAGGAGATCAATCCATATTGAAATAGTGCTGATAATCACTTGGTGGGAATAGACCGCTGCACTTGTTCTTGCCAAGCTTTTGCCTTTTTTTGCAACTTTTTTGAGCTGCCTTGAAGCATCTGTTCGATTTCCCGGCGATAATCTTCTTGCCCCTCTGGATACTGGGCAAAATAGCACATCACAATATTCCATCGGGCATCTGCCCCATAATGGGTGCTGTTGACCAATGCACGGAAATCCTCAGCGGCTTTAGCGTATTGTTTGGTGCCGAAAAGGGCATGAGCCTTCATATAGCGCACATCTGGCTTGCTGGCATCCAATTGCGCAATGTATTGAAGGGCTTTATTGAAGTCTCCAATTTCCAGTGCGGTCGCGGCAAGTGTTTCAGTGCTGAGTGAGTCAGGGTTGGCGGTTGTGGTGATGGTTCTTTTTGCTATGGGCTGGGGTTTGATGAGTCCCAGTTTTGATTGAATCAATTCTTGTACACTTGCTAAGCGCTGAAGTAGGGGATCTGTTTGCTTTTTTTGGAGGGGGGGTGAGTGTACAGGCTCTTCCCTAAATACCGTTGGTGGCACTATTTTTATTTGGCTCGAATCAGGAAAATCATGTTTTGGAGTCTTTTGGCCTCCAGCACCACGCGCCGGGTCATTCATTACCCGATACGCCCAAATCAGCAAAAAAACCGCTGTCACCAGCACCAGCCAAAATCGCCAGCCAAACCGCTTTTTGGTCGGAACCTCTGGGCTTGGCGTTGGTTCGGGAGCATTTTGTCGCCACTGTAGCAGCTTTGCCCGTAACTCCTGCTCCCGAAGCCGCTGCATCGCGTCTCTGACCATGCGCTCCTCTTCCAGGGCTTCACGCAGCGTGTCGCTCCCTTGCAACTGCTGTTCAAAGGCTGCGATTTCTGCTTCGGTCATCAGGCCGTCGAGGTATCGTTCTACTTGTACTTGTTTTAGCTCGTCTTTGTCCATTGGTTATTTATCGGTTTTGGTAATTTGGGTGTAGCGCGGGTGTTTTTTTACATGATCCAATAAATATCCTCGAAAGCGGTCTACATATTTTTTGGCGATGTTCTCGCTAGACAATTCAAATGCAGCTGCAATTTCTTTCATGGACATTTTTTCGTGATATTTGGCTTTAAGAATGTCACGTTGATGTTCTTCCAATTCGTTGAGGCCATAATCAAGCAGTTCATACAGCGCTTCTTTTCCTTCTGAATCAGAGGAGGGGGTTTCCGTCAACTCAAATTCGGCGATGGTCAGGGGCAAGGTTGGGTGTTTTGCTTTGTATCTCAGATACCACTGGTTTTTGGCTATTGCGAAAAAATAGGACATTAGTTTGCTCCGCTTCTCAAAGGCTTGTTTCTGTACGTTCTTATCCAAGGACACTACTGCATCATTAAAAACTTCTTCCGCATCTTCCAGGGTTCCATTTAGGCGCAGCACAAATTTTTTGACCCAGTCCAAAGGGGCAGGATCATCAATGAAGAACGCTTTCAATGCTCGTTCCCGCTCCGTTGCAGGGCCACGGAGGGCTTCCAAAAGGTCTTCATCCGTTATTTTACTTTTCATTAGTTGGCGGAATCGTGCTTTGGTGTACAGTACAAATGGAAAATAATTAAAGGGCGAAATGTAGATAGAATTGCATAAAAGAATGAGAAAGAAAACAGATAATATGTATCGGTGTATTGATTTTGCGGCCATTTTTTACCTTTGTTCGGGGTATGGCCTCATATCCATAAAAACATCAATCCTATGTACTATCGCCTACTCGCAATCCTGAGCTTTACACTGCTCGCCTCCTCCCTTTCCGCTCAAAAATACCTCGACATGATCGAGGCTGGAACCTATCCCATCGCAGCCATCCAACAAGAGGCAAAGGCCTATTTCGACATTGTCGGGCGGGGTCGCGGAAGCGGTTATAAACCGTTCAAACGCTGGGAGTATGTGGCCCTCATGGAGCTGGATGATGCGGGCATCAAAATCACCAACCTCGAACTAACCAAGCGCGCCCGCGATTACCGACGTGCCGAAAGACAGCAACGGAGTGCATTGAGCGGCTTTGGGGGCGAATGGAAGCAGCTCGGTCCCACCTATTCGATTGCTTCTTCCAGCTGGAGCCCTGGCCTGGGGCGTATTACTTCTATTGGGATTGACCAAAGCGATTTCAATCATCTTATTGTCGGTAGTCCAACCGGCGGCGTTTGGAAATCTACCACTGGAGGGACTTCTTGGGTGCCCATGTCGGATG
>JACMMM010000639.1 GCA_014379065.1 Saprospiraceae bacterium | reverse complement strand
TATAAAGTCCAAAAATCCAACGTCCAACAATCCAAAGTCTATTAAAATTGAAATCTTGAACATGAAATTTAAACTGCTTATCCTGCTCTCATTGCCAGCCTTCGCGCTGAATGCTCAGTCAGACCCTGCTCCCACTGCTCCAACAGTGCCTGTCTATACTGCTGCTCCAAAAGAAAAACCAACACGTAATTACCAACTCGCCAATGATGGCACCACCTTCGCTGCAGGCATCAAAGCCGACGACTTGAAAACGCTCTTGTACGCTTTGGCCGCGGATTCCATGCAAGGCCGCGAAACCGGCGAAGAAGGCCAGCGCATTGCTGCGGAGTTTATTGCCCAACAATTCAAAGACGCGGGCTTGCCTCCAAAAGGCGACAAAGGGTTTTTCCAAAAAATCATGCTCCAAAGCGCAAGCTGGGCAGATATTGGCCTAAAAGTGGGGGATCAAGAATTCCGCAACCGCACTGATTTTTATGTTTATCCAGCCTTCAGCCCCGACAAGCCACTGACGGAAATGAAGGACCTGATGTTTGTGGGCTATGGCATTGAAGATGAAAAATATAACGACTATGGAAAGTCAGACGTAGCTGGAAAGGCGGTCATTTTTTACAATGGCGAACCTATGTCAACGGATGGGAAATCTCTCATCACGGGCACAGAATTTCGTTCCAACTGGAGCATTGATTGGCGTAGAAAGGTGATGCTGGCCAAGAAAAAAGGCGCCATCGCAGCGTTCATCATTGACCCTAATTTTGAGGAAAGCCTAAAGAAAAACCGCAAGGCAATTTCTGCCTATGGTTGGAGGCCTGTAGGCTCTGATGCAGAATCAACCGCCAATGATTTTATCCCCAATATGTTCGTTTCTCCGGCAGTGGCGAAGGTTATTTTGGGCGAAAAGGCCCACAAAGCCGAAAGTGAATTGACCGATTTACGCGAAGGAGATAAGTTCAAGCCCGTTAAGGTGAAAGTCAAAATCGAACTGAGGCTCGACAAAGAAAGCAAATCGCTGGAAGGCTCCAACGTGCTAGCCGTAATAGAAGGCAGCGACGAAAAACTGAAAAAGGAATACGTATTCGTCACAGCCCACTACGACCATTTGGGCATGTCCGACAGTACCGTAATCTATCACGGCGCCGACGACAATGCTTCTGGCACCTCTGGTGTGATCGAGATCGCACGCGCATTTGCTGAAGCCAAAAAACAAGGCGCCGGGCCGAAACGCACCGTGGTATGCATGTTGGTCAGCGGCGAAGAAAAAGGGCTGCTTGGCTCAAAATACTACACGGAATTTCCACTTTTCCCGCTTGACAAAACCGTCGTGGACATCAATATTGACATGATCGGCCGGATAGACGAGCGACATGCTGGCAATCCCGACTACATTTATGTCATCGGTTCTGACCGCATCAGCACCCATTTGCACGACATCAACGAGATGGTGAATGCCGAGCACACGAAACTGGAACTTGACTATAAGTACAACGCCAAAGACGATCCCAATCACTACTACGAGCGCTCTGACCATTTCAACTTTGCTGAAAAGGGGATTCCGGTTGTTTTTTATTTCAATGGAACCCACCCCGATTACCACCGACCGACTGACACTGCGGACAAAATCAATTTTGACGCGCTCGCCAAACGCGCGCAACTTGCATTCTATGTGGCCTGGGAAGCGGCCAACCGTCCGACGCGCATCACCGCCAATGTGCCACAAGACAAGAAAAAGGATGATATGGGCAACTAAGCAAGCAACATTTATTTGAACAAACCCTTCCTGGGGCTTCCAGCTCTAGGAAGGGTTTGTCTTTATAGGGCACTTTTTTTAGCCACGAATTGCACTAATTTACACAAATTAGGTATCACCTACGCCCAAATTCGTGTAAATTCGTGCAATTCGTGGCTACCTTTTCGACATGAATTTTTTTCAAAAAACAGTGTCCCTAATCTTGGGCCACTCGGTGTCAAATGCTGCGCCTTCGGTTCATCATTTTCGTTTTAAATCGCTTGCTTTGAATCGGGATGTTGCCTATGATGTTTATTTGCCCGCAGGCTACAAGCCCTCCAAAGGACGCCTTTACCCACTCGTCCTTTTCAACGACGGCCAGGATTTGCCCCGAATGCACTTTGCCGATATCCTGAAAAAAGCCCCCCTCCCCCCTTTCATCGCCATTGGCATCCACTGCTCCGAACGCCGTATTCGCGAATACGGCACGATGCACCAAGCCGATTACAAAGGCCGGGGCGACTTGGCTTTCAAGTACTCCCATTTTATCCTGAAGGAATTTTTGCCACACCTGCGCGAAGCGTTCCGTGTATCGTTGAAAGCCAGAGACACGGCATTTGCAGGCTTTTCACTCGGCGGGCTTTCTGCGCTTGATATTGCCTGGGCACACCCGGAAGTTTTTGGTGCGGTGGGTGTTTTTTCTGGTTCGCTATGGTGGCGTTCACAAGATGTGCAACTCGAAGACCCCGATGCCGACCGCATCATGCATGATATCGTTCAAAAAACCACAAAATTTGACAAAAACCAGCGCTTTTGGTTTCAATGCGGCACATTAGATGAGGAAGACGACCGCAACCATAACGGCATCATTGACTCGATTGACGATACGCTCGACCTGATCCGAATCTTACGCGAAAAAGACATTCCCGGAAAAAATATCCGTTATTTGGAAATAGAGCATGGGCGGCACGAGCCCGGCACATGGGGAGAGGCTATGCCGGATTTTTTGAGATGGGCATTAGCAAAAAAATAGCCGCTCCCCGGGTGTTGGGAAGAGCGGCCTATATACCCACCATATCTCTACAGGGGTTCACTTTTCAAAACCTTCGTAAACGTGTACAATCGAATCAATCAAAAAATCGAATCAATCGCTCCAGTCCCCTTTACGCTACCATCCCCATCTCCTGCTCCAAAAACATCTCCAACCCAGAGTTTTCGCAGCTGTCCAACCAACCATGCACGTCGGGCTGAAGGCCCATACGCAGTTCGTTGATGTGCTTTTTTAAGCGCATACCCACCGGGCGATTGGTTTCATCCACCGGGGGCAATTGGATTTTGCGGTCGCGCCAGGTAATCTCGCTCACATGGCTCACCACGGCTGCCGTTCCCGCGCCAAAGCACTCCTGAAGCGTACCGCGCCAATAGGCATCAGCGATTTCAGCGATGCTCAGCAGGCGATCTTCCACCGTGTAACCCCATTCTTTGAGCAATGTTACAAACGAATCTCGCGTAACACCGCGCAGGATCGTGCCTGTCGTGGCCGGGGTAATCACTTTGCCGTCCATCACGAAAAAGAGGTTCATGGTACCTACCTCTTGCACGTACTTTTTCTCGACAGCATCCATCCACATCACCTGGTCGTAGCCAGCGGCTTTTGCGCGCTGGGCCGGGAGGAGGGATGCGCCGTAGTTACCGGCGCATTTAGCCTCTCCTGCACCGCCTTGGGCAGCGCGGGTAAAGACTTCCTCGACCCACAGTTTAATGGGCTTTGGGTAATAAGGGCCAACAGGGCCTGTGAAAACAATAAAGCGGTACTTTTCGGAGGTGTGCACACCAAAATACTCATCGGTGGCGAACATTAATGGGCGTATATACAGGGCGTGGTCTTCCATGGCCGGGATCCAGTCCCGGTCGAGGTCAACCAACATCTTCAAAGCTTGTACAAAAAGGTCTTCAGGAATCTCGGGCATACACATCCGCTCAGCCGAAACATTGAATCGGCGGGCGTGCATTTCTGGTCGGAACAAAACGGGTTCGCCGTGCATCTTGGTGGCTTTCATGCCTTCAAAAATGCTTTGGCCATAGTGCAGCGCGAGATTCGCGGGGGAAATGTCGAGTGAGCCAAAAGGCTCGATCCGAAAGTCGGTCCATTGCTTGCCATCGTAATCGGCGACAAACATGTGGTCGGAGATCACCTTGCCAAAAGGCAAGTTATTGAAGTCAACAGAGGGGAGTTTTGATTGGTTCGCCTGGGTGACTTTTACCGGGTATTTTACAGCCATAAAAGTGGGAGTTGACTATGGTGAAAACCTTGTGAATGACGAGACAAAGGTATTTACCTTTGTGAGAATTAAAACTAATTCCGAAAAAAAATTTTGGGCTCTGACAGAATTATTGTTTCCAAACAAGCCTGTTTTTGGGTGAAAATATTTTTTTGCACTCACAATCAAGCCTTTCAAGGTTAAAAATTTGGCTGGGCTCCTCTGACAAGGTCAAAACTTTACCTGCTTTTCTCAACCCTACTACACGATGTTTTTTCAAAAAAACAAATCTGCAATCTCCATTCTTTTCTTTGCTGTGATGCTCTGCGCATTGCAAGCGATCGCCCAAAACAACCCCTATCGCCGCCCCCCCGCTAATGTGGCAGCCATTGTAGAAGCCAAACCAACGCCCCAAGTGAGCATCAACCCTACCCGCGACGCGATGCTGCTCACAGACTACAACCCTAATCCCGGCATTGCCACGCTGGCGCAGCCATTTTTGAAACTTGGCGGGCAGCGCGTAAACCCACAAATGAATGCCCGGCAACGGATTACAGAGTACACAGACTGTACCGTGCAGTGGTTTGCAGATGGGAAAAATATCGCAATTACACTCCCCGCTGTTGGGCGACTGGCTGGGATTCCTGCCTGGTCGCCCGATGGCAAACGACTCGCCTTTGCCATAGACGTTGCGGATGGCGTACAACTCTGGGTTGCCGATGCCCACACGGGCAAAAGCAAGCGCATCGGCAATTTGCTGATCAATGACGTGTTGGGTGCCGCATTTTACTGGCTCGAAGACAGCGAGCGACTTATGGTGCGCAGTATCCCCGCAGATCGTGGCCCAGCGCCCAGCGCAACGGTAGTACCCACAGGGCCCGCCATTGAGGAGACTTCGGGCAAGGTTTCGCAGGTGATGACCTACCAAGACCTTCTGAAAAACGAACACGACGAACTTCTTTTTGAGTACTATGCTACCAGCCAATTGGTCGTGGCAAATGTTAGCACAGGCAAGACACAACTGCTCGGCGGTCCGGGATTGTACAGTTCGGCGGATTGGTCGCCAGATGAAAATTATGTGCTTGTAACGCAATTGCGCAAGCCGTTTTCATACCGCGTTCAGTTCTACAATTTTGCTCGAAAAACGGAGGTTTGGGATCGCACAGGGAAGTACGTACGCAGCTTGGTTGAATTCCCCGTGACCGACGAAATCCCCCGCCAAGGCACGGTGGTGGGACCTCGCGGATTTGAATGGCAGCCGATATGCGACGCGCGACTGATTTGGGTAGAGGCGCTCGATGGTGGCGACCCCAAAAACAAGGCAGATTTCCGCGACAAAATCATGTTGCTCGATGCGCCTTTTTTGGGCGAAGCCCGCGAAATTTTAAACACCAAACATCGCTACGCAGGCTTTGATTGGTTGGCTGCAAAAGATGCTTGCATGCTCACAGAATATGACCGAGACCGCCGTTGGAGCACGACCTATCGCATTGATTTACAAAACCCAAGCAAAAAAGACACCCTATTTGATCTCAGCATAAACAATGACTACGACAACCCCGGAAACCCGGTGTACGACCGCCTCCCGAACGGTGATTGGGTCGTTGCGCAAGACGGCGACTGGCTCTACTATAATTCAGACGGCGCTTCTGACGATGGGCAATACCCTCGTCTGGACAAAATCAACCTGAAAACACGTGAAAAACAAACCCTGTACGAATCCAAAAACAAGACGTTCGAAGAGTTCATCGCCTTTACCGGCAAAGGCCGCGACCATATCGTAACGCGATACCAGAGCAAGACAGAGGTGCCCAACTTTTTTATGGTCAACCTTTCGGATAAATCGCACGCCGCACTCACCAAATTTACCGACCCGGCCCCTCAACTCACGGGCATTGAAAAGCGGGTGATAAAATACAACCGCCCCGACGGTGTGCCGCTCTCTGGCACGCTTTATTTACCAGATGATTACAAACCAGGCCAAAAACTCCCGCTTTTTATCTGGGCTTACCCGCTGGAGTATTCCGATAAAACCACAGCCGGACAGCTGCGGGTCACGGACAACACCTTTACTTTTTATCGCAACGACTCCCCGTTATTTTTCGTCACGCAAGGCTACGCCGTACTGATGGACGCGACCATACCTATTGTGGGCGACCCGGAAACAATGAACAATACCTTCCTCGAACAAGCCACAGCTTCAGGCCGCGCAGCCATAGATTATCTTGACTCACTTGGCATCATTGACCGGGCAAAAGTGGGTGTTGGCGGCCATTCTTACGGGGCGTTTATGACGGCTAACTTGTTGGCACACAGTGATGATTACGCTTACGGCATTGCCCGGTCGGGCGCTTACAACCGCTCACTCACGCCCTTTGGGTTTCAGAGCGAACGGCGTTCTTTTTGGGAGGCTAAGGATATTTACACGAATCTGTCACCTTTCAATTTTGCCGATAAAATCAAAAAACCGCTCTTGCTCATTCACGGTGAGGCGGACAACAATTCCGGCACCTTTCCGATCCAATCCGAGCGTTTGTATCAGGCCATCAAAGGCAATGGCGGTACGGCTCGACTGGTGTTGTTGCCCCACGAAAGCCATGGGTATCGCGCCCGTGAAAGCGTGTTGCATGTGCTGGCCGAGATGTTTGATTGGGCGGGTAAATACGGGGGCGTGGCAAGACCGTAGTAGACATATTTTTTTGACAGGATTTACAGGATAAACAGGATTTAAGAGAGGTTGTCGGCAAAGCCGACAATTCGGTGTCACAATCCTGTTTATCCTGTAAATCCTGTCAAAAAAACAAAATCTGTCCACAAACAAATCATATCCGAAGTGAAAGACAATTTCTCCGCTCAATCTTCTATATATGCCCAATTCCGCCCCAGTTACCCGGTGCAATTGTTTGATTTTCTGTTTGATAAGTGTCAAAACTTCGAGCATGCCTGGGATTGCGCCACAGGAAACGGACAAATTGCCGCCGTCCTCGCCGAGCGATTCCAGCAGGTAGAAGCCACCGACATTAGCGAAAACCAGTTAAAAAACGCGGTGCAAAAATCCAATATTCGTTATCAATTGGGCAGCGCCGAATCGCCAGATTTCCCCGACCATTCGTTTGATTTGGTAACGGTTGGCCAAGCTGCACACTGGTTTAACTTTGAAAAATTTTACCCCGAAATGCGGCGCGTCATAAAGCCCGGCGGTTTGCTAGCTTTGGTTGGTTACAACTTGCTCCGAGTAGATGAACCAACAGAAGTCGTGATCGAACATTTTTACAACACCATATTGCATGACTGCTGGGATGGGGAGCGCCACTTGGTGGAAAATGCGTACAGCACCATCCCATTTCCGCTGGATGAAATTGCATTTCCCGAAATGGCCTCGACCTATTCCTGGACGGTCGAACAACTCTTGGGCTACCTCGGCACCTGGTCGGCGGTGCAGCATTTTATTCGAAAAAATGGCTACCACCCGATCGATGAAACTTTTGTGGCACAACTGAAAGATGTTTGGCCCGAAGGAGAAGTCAAAACTGTACGATTCCCGATTTTTGGGCGAGTGGGCTTCAATCAATAAACGTTTCATTTACACAACATGGCAGAACCGCTGAAAAACATTTTCTCCCGTACACTCCTTGAGCCATTTACGGCTGAACTGCGGTACGTTTGGGAAGCATTTCCAACAGAAGATTTTCTGCACCAGGTATTTAATGATGAATGGGAGGCACGCGAGCTCAAACAGCGCATCCGCCACATCAGTCATGCATTGCGTATGCATTTACCGCAGGATTATCCAGTGGCCTTAGATATTGTAACCAAGACCACAGAGCGTTATCTCGATAGGCATGGGGACAATCTGTCTTTTCATTACATTTTTTTGCCTGATTTTATAGAGGCATGGGGCCTCGAACACCCCGAAGAATCAATTGCTGCAATCGAAACCATCACCCGATGGAGCAGCGCCGAGTTTACAGTGCGTCCATTTTTACGGCGTTATCCAGAACGGATGTATGCCCAAATGCTCCACTGGTCGCAACATCCTAGTGCCATGGTACGCCGATTGAGCAGCGAGGGCATCCGTCCAAGATTGCCTTGGGGGATGGGTGTTCCGGCACTAAAGCTAGACCCCTCGCCCATTCTTCCCATCCTCGAAAACCTCAAAAACGATGCGGCTGAAACCGTTCGACGCTCGGTGGCCAACAACCTCAATGACATCGCCAAAGACCATCCGGAGCTCGTGCTCTCCATGGCCGAACGCTGGCTCGGGCAATCGTTAGAAACGGATTGGATCGTGCGACACGCCTGTAGGGGCCTGTTGAAAAAAGGGAATGCCGCCGCACTGGCACATTTTGGTTTTCAAAAAGGGTTGCAAGGGATTGAAATTTCAGACTTTAAGATTGCAGATAAAGTTTCGATTGGCTGGCGGCTTGACTTCTCCTTTTCGGTAAAAAACACCGCAGCTCAATTCGCGCAAATCCGCCTTGAATACGGCATAGATTATCAAACCCTTTCTGGAAAAACATCCTCCAAAGTTTTCAAAATCAAAGAGTTAGTCGTGGATGGGGGGCAGTCTGTCAACATAATGCGCCATCAAAGTTTTCAGGATTTTACTACACGAAAACACTATGTTGGCAAGCACAAATTGCGGATTTTGATGAATGGCGCCGAGTTGGCTCAAGCAGAATTTGAAGTAATTGAGTAAGCAGTAAGTGGCTGACTTTTCGGACTTTTGCGCATCATGTACTCATTTTTCAAACCACTGCTTTTTGCCCTCTCCCCGGAGTTTGCACACCGGCTTACCTATCAGTTGCTAGATCTTGCGGCTGCGTTTCCGCCCACACGTTGGCTCCTGCGAGCCATGTTTTGCGTTCCCAAAAAACGTTTGGAGAAGCAAGTTTTGGGACTAATCTTTCCCAACGCTGTGGGGCTGGCAGCCGGTTTTGACAAAAATGGAAAACATATTCGGGGATTGGCCTGCTTGGGTTTTGGCTTCATTGAAGTTGGCACGGTGACCCCTCTTGCGCAAGAAGGCAATCCTCGTCCGCGCCTGTTCCGTTTGCCGAAAGACAAGGCGCTCATCAACCGCCTGGGTTTCAACAATGACGGGTTAGATGCTCTTGTTGAAAGCCTGAAAAATCTGCGTCAAAAGGGCGTACCGAACGGTCTAATCATTGGCGGAAACATTGGCAAAAACAAGGTCACACCCAATGAGGAGGCCGCCAACGACTATCTGATTTGCTTTGAAAAACTGTTCCCTTGGGTGGATTATTTTGTGGTCAACGTCAGTTCCCCCAACACGCCAGGTTTGCGCGAATTGCAGGAAAAAGAACCACTCACCCGGCTGCTTAACTTATTGCAGGAAAAAAACCGCACACAAAAATCGCCCAAACCCATCCTGCTCAAAATCGCTCCAGACCTCAATAACGACCAGTTGGATGATATCGCCGAAATAGTTCGCGCCACGGGTTTGGCTGGCGTAATCGCCACCAATACAACGGTTTCGAGGGCAGGACTAAAAACTCCCGAAAATCCCCCCTCCCATTTGGGGAGGGGTCGGGGATGGGGTTCAATAGGGATGGGCGGTTTGAGCGGTGTACCCGTTCGCGAGCGGGCCACCGAAGTGATTCGTTACCTCAGGGGGAAACTGGGCAAAGAAGTGGCCATCATCGGTGTGGGTGGTATTGATTCCGCCCAGTCCGCAAAGGAAAAATTGGATGCGGGGGCGGATTTGGTACAGATGTACACAGGATTGATTTATGAAGGCCCGGGATTGGTGCGGAAGATTTTGGAGGAAATATAAACCTCAAAAAGTCAGAAACCACTTATGTTTCTACATTTGGCCAGCTTTTCAAAACGAAAAATCTGAATCAGTATGAACAACTTCCACCCTTCGAGGCTATTCAACGCTTCTTGTTTTGCCCTGATCACCACCGCCTTTGCCTTCGCTATTCGTGCAGGTATTTTGAACGAATTGCAGGTCAAACTGGGCCTGACAGGTGCCCAATTGGGGCTTATCAACCAAATGGTATTGGGCATAGGGTTCCCGATTGCCACCATTTTCGGGGGCATTCTTTACAACGAATTGGGCCCAAAACGCATGGTGTGGATTGCATTTTCTTGCCGCTTGCTGGGCATTGTAAGCACCATTTTGGCGGGTAGTTATGAGGTGCTTTTGGTCTCCAGTCTCTTTATTGGCTTTGGTAACGGCGCCGTGGAGGCAGCCTGCAACCCAATGATTGCCGCCATGTATTCCAATAACAAAACCACGATGCTCAACCGCTTTCACGTGTGGTTCCCTGGGGGCATTTTCCTCGGCTCGCTCATTTCTCAGTTAATCACCGGCATAGGGCTTTCCTGGCAAGTACAGATTGCGGTTATGCTCATCCCGGCGCTCACTTACGGCTTCCTTTTTTGGGG
>JACMMM010000638.1 GCA_014379065.1 Saprospiraceae bacterium | reverse complement strand
TCGGGAACGTATTCGGTTTTCGTGCCGAACTGGATGGGGACAGGCAGGAAACGGCAATATTTATTCAGCAGTCCTTCCAGGCGAAATTTGTCGAGGAAATCCTTGTTTTCTTCATTAATGTAAAGGATTACATCGGTACCGCGCTCGGCTTTGTCCACCTTTTCAATGGTGAATTCCGGGTTGCCTTCGCAGGCCCATTTGACGGCCTCCGAGCCTTTTTGCCACGATTTCGTGACCACTTCCACCCGGTCGGCAACCATAAATGCCGAATAAAAACCCAGGCCAAAGTGGCCGATGATACTGCTGTCTTCGTATTTGTCGAGGAATTCAGCGGCGCTGCTGAATGCGATCTGGTTGAGGTATTTCAGCACTTCTTCCTCGGTCATGCCAATACCGCGGTCGCGAATGATGATCCGTTTCTGCTCTTCTTCCCGGATGATTTCAATGGTCGTATCGCCGATCTCTCCTTTTACTTCGCCGCGTTCGGCCAGCACCCGTAATTTGGTGGTAGCGTCCACGGCATTGGAGACGAGTTCGCGCAGGAAAATCTCATGGTCGGAGTACAGGAATTTTTTAATAATCGGGAAGATGTTCTCCGACTGGACGGAAATAGTACCCTTTTGCATAATTACTGATTTATTTATATGGTTCAATTTGCTGAGTAGCAGGTTTCAAACCACATGCCAGCTCATACGATAACTGACAAATTGTCTTGTTTGCCGATGTGTTTACTTAAAATTTTGAAAATCAGGTTTTTAGAGCGTCAAATGGCAATTCGAACCAAATAAAAATGTTGGAAAAAAAAGTTAACAAGTTGTTAGGCCGGGCTTAGAATTGGCACAGTAGTTGCAATTTATTGAATGCTTTTAATGCGTCAATCTTTCGACTGCTATTTATAAACAGGTTTGTATTGCTAAAACAAAAAAACAAGGGTCATTCCTTGTAGAACGATTTAAGGCCGAATGTGGTCTTAAACCCGTGGCCGAGGGACCAGTCCATTTTGGGGGGTAGGGCTGGTCTCCTCACCACATTTTGCCGCCATAATCGGTAAGTTCTTTTGTCTCTCCCTGTGCTATTCGGTTTTGAAACACGCTTTCGTCATTCAATCGCTGTTTTGCAACAGATTGGACAAAGGGCAGGAGATTTTTTAATCTCCTGCTTTTTTATTTTGCGGAAGGATGATGAAGTAGATTGAACTTGTAGGGAGGGACAGATAGAGAAGAGAAATTCAAAGCGCCTATTTTTTGCCTTGGATTTCGGAGCGGACTTGTTTAACGAGGGCAAGGGATAATTGAAGGTTTTCAATTATTTGGGCGTCGGTCAAGCCCAGGTTGATAATAAGGTTTTTGATAATTTGCTTTTGAGTTTCTTCTTTTGCTGCTTTTACTTCTTCTTTTACTATTTTGATTTCGGCCTTTACTGTTTTTACTTCAATTTTAGCCGTTCTTGCTTCAGTTTTGGCTATTTTAGCTTCTATTTTAGCTGTTTTCGCCTCGGATTTAGCTGTTTTGACTTCATTCATAGCCTCTTTAACCTTAATCTTCGCTGTTTCAGCTTCAGTAAAAGCCTTTTCAACACGGTGCCGTTCACTCAATTCCTTTGCCACTGCAATTGAAAGTGCCGCACGGCGATCAGGAGACATCCCGCGCGTGTCCAATTCATGCAATGCCGAGGCAATCCAATCCTCTTTCATGAACGCGGGTTGTTCACCACTTGGGGACGTTTTGTGTGCTTCTTTCATAGTAAAGATCAATTTATCTAAATCGCTTGTGCAATTTTCGGGTTTTTTGCGGAATTTTTCAAGCTCAACTAAGATGAAAGTCATCTTTTGATCGATAATCTGTCCGCTGTCGTCGCGTAAGCAAGCGACAGTATGATGAGACTTTCCCTCCAAAAGATTAAACCCCAAAATACCAATACAATAGATTTTCGATAATCCGTCAAACTGAAAATCGCCTTTACGTATCTCTGTATCCATTTTATGATAGGCATAAAACTTCAACCGTTGCACCATATTCGGGAATTTCCCCAATTGCATCTCCACAATAAATATGTTTCCAGTTGAATCCCTGCAAAAAATATCCAAAACGCCTCCCCGGCTTTCCACCGTTTGCCCTTCAATCGTATTCTTGTCAAACCAAACATGGTCAATTGGTTCAGACGATTGGATGAGCGCTTGCAAGGCACGCTTTAAAAAAAGCGGATTGTGTTCATTGCCGAAAGTTGCTTTAAAACCAAAGTCGCTGAAAAAAGGAATATAAATTTGAAAAGGCGCGGTTTCGGTTGTTTTCATAGTTGGTTGTTTTAGTGTTATACAAAAATACAAATTGTTTATAAATATGCAACTTTTAGTTTTAAATATTTAAACAAATAGTTTTCCGACTGGAATAAAAAAACCGGTGCGCTTACAAAAAAGCGCACCGGAGCTAATCAAATATACAAAACGAAAAGAAAACTCGTCAATGCCTTGAATCTTAAGGTTTTACCAATTTACCCGATTGCAGCAAATTGCCGTTTCCGTCATACAAATTGGCGATATACAGACCAGACATCAAACTAGCCGTATTCCAGGTGTATTTAAATTCACCCTCAGGCTGGAAACCGCTGTATGCTGTCGTGACAAATTTCCCCTGAACATCATAGATCCGGACCGTAATATTGGTTCCACGATTCACCTGAAACTCAAACGTCGTCTCTGTCGTGAACGGATTCGGGTAGTTTTTCATCATTACGGCTTTTTGACTCAAGCCGATAGGACCCAGGAACCCATCGTTGGTTCCCGTGAACACCGGACCACCGCAAGCACTGGTGCCGCGATGCGGTTCGGCAACATAAGGGAAAGTAGCGCTGAAAGCCACATCATTGGCTTCCACACCGGTCGTGTACGACAAAACGTTAAGCAACTTCGTCGTAACCGGATTGCCACCCACGTTAAAATCGTCGTACCACAAACCGATTGCAGCCAAAACAACGCCGCTCACCGCTTGCAATTCAATACGGGTCACATCGTCTTCCAGCCTTCTGCCATTGGGAAACCCGTC
>JACMMM010000637.1 GCA_014379065.1 Saprospiraceae bacterium | reverse complement strand
TTCTGCAAAAAATATTGCAGCTTCTTCCTTCAATCTCATCCCTACAGGAAAAGGGGGATTGGTGGGATGAGTTGGAGGATGAAGAACAACGCTTTTTGGATGAAAGCGCAGGCGAAGCGAACCGCGACGAAGTAGTAAGCCATGAGGTTGTTATGGCTGAGGCGGAGTCTATTTTGAAACGGCAACGGAGTTGATAATATCTATAGATTATAAAGCCCATGCTGCCAGTTGTTTGGTCATTCTCTGCCCGTTCATCTTTCGTCGAGACATTGAGTTTTACTCAAGAACTCTCTCAAAATCTTGCTTCCCGCCTTTTGGAAGAGACTGGTGATACAATCCAAAAAATCGCTCAATTCAATCAGGCTTGCCCCCATTCCATCCGCCGCCCAAAGTAACGGCGTTGCCCCCTGTTGGAAGGTCGCGTTTCCCTTTTTTACGTCGTCAAGAAAAAAAGGATTGAGATAACTGCCGTGCGAGACAATCGCAGGAAACCGAAATACTGATGACCGAAAAGGCCAATCTCAAAGATACCGCTCCCATATAATCTCCCTGTGATGCACCCTATGCCCTAAAACGAGGTAGCCCACGGCCCACACCGTCAGTTGCGAGCCAAAACTTTCTGCCGTACATTTGTTCGCTAAAAAACAACTCCCAACCATGCGTAACGTATTTTTCATTTTCAGCCTTGTTATTTGGGTCGCGCAGGGCGTGACCGCTCAAAACGAACCGCGTTTTTACGCGGAAGCAAGTGCCACTGAGGTAGCCGTTGGCGAACCCATCGAAGTCTCGTTTATTTTAGAAAACGGGAAAAACAACGGCAGGTTTACACCGCCCGACTGGGAAGCAGCTGGTTTTATATTGCTCGGAAGCAGCCAATCGTCGAGTATTTCGATCATGAACGGAGAGACGAGTGCCTCTGCTTCCTACAACTATACCGTTACCCCTACGCAGGAGGGCACTTTGACCATACCTGCTGTCAGCATCAAAAATGGCGACGGCGAATTGCATACCGAGCCGATCTCTATAAAAGCCTTGCCCAACGCCGATGGCGTGAGCCCTGCTTTGCCCAAGCGTTCGCCTGCTCAGCCGCAAAGCGAACCGAAAAAGAAGTTTAAAACGATTAGAATGTAAGCGACTTACGATTTTGGAATGACGATTTACGATTATCGTGCTTTGTACAAAAATGTCCGAGCCTTTGGTGCATGGACAGGGGCGGTGTTTTTATTTTTCAACACAAACTTTCTTGCAGCGCAGAGTAACGTCACTTTTGAAGCCACTGTAGCTGCGAAAGAAGTAATCGTGGGCGTTCCGTTTGAACTGACCTTCACCCTCAAAAACGCCGAGGGTACACGCTTCACACCGCCCAGTTTTTCTGGTTTCAGAAATGGTGGAATCTCCGAAATGCGGGGCATGAGTATCATCAATGGACGCAGCAGCACCAACCAGACTTGGTCTCTGGAACTCACTGCCAACAAACCCGGCATTTTCAGCATCGGTCCGGCCACTGTGACCTCTGGTGGACGCACGATCAGCACAAAACCATTGACTGTCAATGTTTTGCTCGCTGCTTCCAATAGCAAGACGAATGTAAACGTGCCACCCGGCTCTGACGACAAGGTGTTCGTGGCCGCCGAGTTTGACCGAAAAGAAGTCTACGTTGGACAACAAGTGACTTGGCGCATTCGACTCTACACCCAACTTTCGGTGGAGGGTTACGACATCATTGCGCTTCCCGAATTCGAGGGCTTTTTTTCCAAAGAAAAAATCCGATACGACAAACGCGTCGAGTACCTGAGCCTTCGCGGGAAAAAATATGCCGTGCGCACCCTGCACGAATTCGCCCTCTTCGCACAGGAAGCAGGCGAAATCAGCGTGGGCGCAGCGCGGGTAAGCGTTGGCATCGAACAGCCGGGCGCGCAGGGCTTTCTTTTTGGGCCAAAGCCTGTGAATTTGCAAACCGAGCCGATCAGCCTCAAGGTGAAGGCTTTGCCACAACCTACGCCCCCCGAATTCACAGGCGGCGTGGGCGAATACGAATGGGAGGTAAAAGCCGACACCACCCTGCTGAGCACCGACGATGCCCTCACCATCGTGGTGGAAGTAAAGGGCAATGGCGATACCCGGCGTTTCGCCCCGCCGAAAATAACGGTACCGCCGAATTGCGAGATTTTCGAGCCGCGTATTTTGGAAGAAGAAGAATACGAAGGCGAAACGGAGATTTTGCACCGCAAAAAATTCGAGTATGTCGTGCTGCCCAAAGACACTGGCAACTTGGAGATCAACCCGGTACTGGCATACTTCGATACCGACAGTAATCGCTATTGTCATCTTCGCACCGCGCCCATTCGATTCACCGTGACCCCTGGGAAAAACTATCAGTCGCCCAGCATTTTGCCGGATGCTACAGCCACCGAACCCACTGTGATGCAGCCTCCCAGCCTTTTCGAGCAGGTTATGGGTTGGCTGGGTTCACCCTTATTTTGGGTCATTTTGGCCTTGCCTTTTCTCGTACTCGGCATTTTTGCTTTGTTGAAGAAAAAGAAGGTTGTCGCGCTATCCCCAGTCACCAATTACCAGTCCACCACTTCCCCAACTACCAATCCACCAGTCACCAATCACCAATCACCAATCCACCAATCCACCAATCTCGCCTCTGCCCGCCAGCGCTTCACCAACGCAGGCCGCCTTTTAAAAGGCAACGACCCGCACCGATTCTACGACGAGCTTTTCCGTGCCCTACAAGCATGGCTCTCCGCCCGTTTTGGCCTCCAGCCTTCCCAAATGAACGACGCGGACGTGAGCGCACTCCTCCTCCAACGCGGCGCAGCGCCCATCAGAATCCAAGCCCTGCTTTCCGTGTGGCATACCTGCGAGCAAGCCATCTATGGCGGACAGGCACAGGCGGAGCAGATGGAGAGCACGTGGCAAATGGCGGGGCAGGTGATGGAGGCGTTGGAGCGGGAGGTGCGGTGAGGATGCTCGAAATTTAGGAGGCAACTTGAAGTTGCCTCCTAAATTACATGGCCCGCGCGTCGTGACTTTCTTCAACGCGGCTGAAGTAGCTGTTTTCCAAAAAGTTCTGACCGAAAAATACCCACTCCCCGCCGAACTCAAAGACCGAACTGGCCAAGTCATCGGCTTTATCGGCAACCTCGACGAACT
>JACMMM010000636.1 GCA_014379065.1 Saprospiraceae bacterium | reverse complement strand
GGGTTTGATAAGTTCTACGGATTCATCGGGGGTGAAACCAACCAGTGGGCTCCGCTGATCTACGATGGTACAACCCAGGTTGAACTTCCAGAAGATCCAAAATATCATTTCACAACCGACATGACGAATAAGGCTATCAGCTGGATACGTTTCCAGCAAGCCCTTACTCCTGATAAACCTTTCTTTGTGTATTATGCACCCGGTGCTACTCACGCACCCCATCACGTTCCAAAAGAATGGGCTGATAAATACAAAGGTAAGTTTGATCAGGGCTGGGATAAATTGAGAGAAGAGACGTTGGAGCGCCAAAAGAAACTAGGCCTTGTTCCACAAAACACCAAGCTGGCCACTAAGCCTGCAGATATTAAAGACTGGGCATCGCTTTCTGCTGATGAAAAGAAAATGTTTTCAAAGCAAATGGAAACGTATGCCGGTTTTGGAGCGCATACTGACAATGAAGTAGGGCGTCTTGTTTCAGCGATTGAAGATTTAGGCGAAATGGATAACACCTTAATATTATATGTTGTTGGTGACAATGGTGCCAGCGCAGAGGGCTCGATGAATGGTTTATTCAATGAGATGACCTACTTCAACCAGGTTCCTGAAACATTACAGGACATGTTGAAACATTATGACGAATGGGGAAGCGACAATACCTATCCCCATTTTGCTGCAGGATGGGCAGTTGCTATGAACGCACCATTCGCTTACACCAAACAAGTCGCTGCCGATTTTGGTGGTACACGCAACGGTATGGTGGCCCATTGGCCAGCGGGCATTAAGGCAAAAAATGAAATTCGTAATCAATTCAGTCATGCAATTGATATAGCACCTACTGTTTTTGAAGTGTGTAAAGTGCCATCACCAAAAGTGGTTAATGGAATCCAACAAGATCCCATTGAAGGAACCAGTTTGGTGTACAGTTTCGACAACGCAAATGCAAAAGAAAAACACGCAGTTCAATATTTCGAAATGTTTGGCAATCGTGCCATCTATTCCGATGGCTGGTTTGCAAGAACAATTCATAGAGTGGCATGGCGTTTTAAACCAGATCATTCTTTGGCGGAAGACGTTTGGGAATTGTATAACACCACTACCGATTTTAGTCTGGCGAATAATGTCGCATCTCAAAACCCAGCTAAACTAAAAGAGCTCCAGGGTTTGTTTATGAAAGAAGCAGAGCATTATCATGTATTGCCAATCGATGATCGGTTGACGGTACGTATGGATGCGAAAGCAGTGGGTCGCCCTACGCTTATGGACGGAAGAACTTCGCTTACTCTTGGCGAAGGCATGAAAGGAATGGGTGTCGATATTTTTATCAGTACCCGAAATACATCTTACTCCATTACGGCCGATGTAGAAGTTGCTGCCAATGGCAATGGCGTAATTGTAGCGCAGGGAGGAAAATTTGGCGGCTTCTCATTTTATGTAAAAGATGGCAAGCCAACGTTTACCTATAATTATTTGGGGTTAGAGAATTACACTGTTACTTCCGCTCAGGCATTGAAGCCAGGCAAGCATACACTGGTCTATGATTTTAAATGGGATGGCGGCAAGCCTGGTGCGGGTGGAACAGGATCGATTACTGTTGATGGTGCAAAAGCCGGGGAAAATAAAATTGCAAAGACCCAGCCAGGAATTTTTTCAGTAGATGATCTTGCCGATGTGGGAACAGACGATGGCACGCGTGTTGCAGACTACGGTGAATCTGCAAAATTTAATGGGAAACTCGGAAAGGTTACGATTGAATTGAAGAAGTAATAGGTAGAAAATAAGAAGTTTTTATAAAGTCCTGCATCGTTATGGTGCAGGACTTTTTTTATGGACGTCATCCGTCATTTTTAGGGTAGATGCCGTTAAGTATTTAGATTTGGGTTTGCGATCTGTCTGCTTGCCCAAAGCAGGCGGATCATTAAAGCCCCCCTT
>JACMMM010000070.1 GCA_014379065.1 Saprospiraceae bacterium | reverse complement strand
TGAACAGGTGTGAATAGTTTTTAGACAGTCTGACGGTGGGGCTTTGCGTTGGCGGGGCATTGTGAATCCCGATTTCATCGGGACCGGCTGTCCCGCCCGGCTACAGAAGCCCGTTGATTTAATTTACGCCCAAGATAAACAAAAAGCTGAATGAGTAAACGTCGGCCCGAGCTAGAGCAGAATAGAATTGTGACCCGTCCTGAAAAAAGATTAGGCTCTTTAGAATATCCGCGTGGGCAATATAAAGTTAATTACTGGACACAGGGACCATTGTCTGTCATATAATACACCCGATAACTACCATTTGCGCGAAGCTGGATTTGTATATTATCATCGTTAAAAGGATCCGTGCAACCCTGGCGTCGGCCACGTGGCCATTCGCCGGTACCTTCATCGTCGCCGCGGTCTGTGCGATAGATGCTATCAACTATCGTGAATTGTAAATAAATATTTGCAGTGCGGGTAGTGGGATGATGGTGATCATGGCCTGCTGAAAAAATAACTGATTTTGGTTTGACCAGGTTCAGGAATGCAAATGAACTGCCGTTTTTCGCCCCATGATGAGGTGCTACTATAATGGTCGAGGGAAGGAGGGCAGCTGCATTGTTTACAAGAAAATGTTCTGTAGCGAGAACTGTATCTTCAGCGGAGTTAAGATGGCGGCCTACCGCATCCCCGCAAAATAAAACCGAGTTTCCCCCAAACTCCAGTTTCATTACTATACTCACGCCATTCAGTTTTTCTGCCCTATCGAGCCCGGTCCATTCAGGAAGTGGGCTACCAAACCCACATAGAAAAATAAATTTAGCCATGCCAACCGAAAAATTATTTCCGGGCGCAATGCTACTATCTCTTTCGTTGAGGTTAATGTTTTCCGTATTTGGCCTGTTTTGAAGCATTGTTCTTAGCCGTTTAAAGGCACCGGTTGTGTTTCCCCCAATCATTCCGGTTTCAAAGCCGGTCCATAAAACTTTTTTGACATTATAATCGCGAACAACCTGTTCAGCCGCATTGATGTGATCAGCATCGGTGTGACTTAGCACCATTAATTCAACCGTTGATCCGGCAGGTATATACTCTTTAATTTGTCCAAGTGTGCGGTTACCATCTCGTATCGCATCACTGCCGGCATCATATATGACGTATTTGTCACCTGTCATCTTAATTAACGCACACAGTCCCGCTCCAACGTCAAGTATTCGTATATCTACAACGGTGCCGGGTGCGGCAGCGGTTTCAATATCCCCTCCAACTTTGCGAACCAGCGTTTGATACACCCATCCTTCCTGCCCGCTTGCACGCCCACGTACATGCCAGTATTCACCTGTTTTGACAACATCAACCAAAAATAGTGTATCACCGGTATGTATTTTTTCCAAAATCTCCGAAGCTGTTGAAGGCTCAGCACGCATATTACCATTTCGTGAAACAATCAGAAAGTCGGCGCTGGCGTTGCAGGCCAAACATAGACCAAGGATGGTGAATAGAACTCTCATGGTAGAAAGAGTTGGTAGCTTTTATGGAAGTGCAATACAAATTTCAACAAATGCACACTGACGTTAATAAATTCTTAAGAGCTAATTGATTTCTCAAAAAAAGAATAATTCCCAAAGCTCCATTTATGTTTTGTTACTTCCAAAAGATAATTGACCTACTAAAATCAGGTGAATA
>JACMMM010000635.1 GCA_014379065.1 Saprospiraceae bacterium | reverse complement strand
TGACTCAAAGTCATCGGATGAATACACAACCCCCTCAACATTCTCAACCTTTCTTCAAGAGTGCTTTGATGTCCTCCGTTTTGTCGTTTTTCTTATCGGCATAAAGCATCCCGGAGGCACTGCCTTTGTCAAAGACATATTCATAGCCTTTGTCTTGCGCAAACCGCTCAATGGTGCCGTACACCTTGTCTTGGATGGGTTTCACAAGCTCTTCGCGTTTTTTGAATAAATTGCCTTCAGGGCCAAATTTCAGGCGTTGCATTTCGCGAACTTCCTTCTCTTTTGTCATGATCTCTTCTTCGCGGGTCTTTTTCATTTCTTCGCTGAGCAGCACCTGCTCTGCTTGGAACTTGCTGTACATGCCTTTTACTTTGTCTTGTTCCTGCGCAATTTCCTGACGCCACGCTGTAGCTACTTTGTCCAGTTGTTCTTGTGCCTTTTGGTATTCTGGCAGGCTTTCCAAAACAGCCGTAACATCCACATAAGCAATGCGCTGTGCATGTGCAAAGGCCATAAGGCCAAGCAGGAATAGGGCGGTCGAAGCAATTCTTTTAATCATGGTTGTTGTTGTTGTTGATTTGTTGAAATGTTGATTTGTGGAGGGCCGCGGCTTGGGACATTATTGCCCAATTATTTCAAAGCCCTCCAATTCCGGCTCAAAAGTAGGACATCGCGCGACTTTTGGCGGCGTTCTGATGCTCCGCACTTTTCAGAGGTTGTATTCTTTTGAAAAAAAATTTGGCAAACAAAAACCAACCCCCTCATTTTCAAAAAATTATAAACGATCAAATGCCTTTCAGAGCCAGTACCTTAACCTGAGATTAACCGCGTTTTTTGCGAAATTAACGGGTTGATTTAGGGTAATGATGCTTTTGCTACCTTCGCCGCCCGAATTTTTGATTTAGTAAATTGGCACCATGACCCACCACATCAGTCCTGAACATCTTTCCCTCGAAAAAATGGGGGAAATCCTTTCCAAGCACTCCAATCTTGCCCTTTCCGTTGAAGCCACTCGTCGTATCCGCCACTGTCGCGAATTCTTGGAACAAAAACTGGCCAGCAACGAACAACTTTTTTACGGGATCAACACAGGTTTCGGTTCACTCTGCGATGTCCGAATATCAGCCGACGACTTAGAACAACTCCAACACAACCTGGTTGTTAGCCACGCCGCTGGAATGGGCGATACTGTCCCAATGGAAGTGTTGCGCATCATGTTGCTTTTAAAAATACAGAGCCTGTCTTATGGCCATAGCGGGGTACGTGAGACCGTAGTGCAACGGCTTATAGATTTTTACAACGCAGATATTTTGCCGGTGGTTTTTGAACTGGGCTCTCTGGGTGCTTCGGGCGATTTGGCGCCGCTGGCACACCTTAGCCTCCCACTCATTGGGCTTGGCGAAGTGTGGCACGAAGGTCGTCGGCAACCCTCAGCGGATGTGTTGCAAAAGCACGGTTGGCAACCGCTCCGTTTTCAAGCGAAGGAAGCCCTTGCTTTGCTCAATGGTACGCAGTTTTCAGCGGCTTACGCCACTTGGTGCTTGTTGGAATCCAGGCGTTTGGCTGATCTGGCCGATCTGAATGCAGCCATCGGGTTTGATGGGTTCAATTGTCGGCTCTCTCCTTTGGATGCACATATACATCAAATACGCCCGCACGAGGGACAAGTTTCCACGGCAAAAAAACTGCTCAATCTATTGGAAAACAGCGAGATAGCCCATTCGGAAAAAACAGCCGTACAAGATCCTTATGCTTTTCGGTGTGTGCCCCAGGTGCATGGCGCAAGCCGCGATGCTATTGCCCATGTCGAAAAGATGTTGGTCACGGAGCTCAATTCTGTGACGGATAATCCCAATCTTTTCCCCGACGACGATTTGATCGTTTCTGGTGGGAATTTTCATGCGCAACCGCTGGCACTTCCATTGGATTACCTCGCTATTGCACTGGCTGAATTGGGCAGTATTTCTGAGCGACGCGTTTACCAATTGATTGGCGGGCAACGGGGTCTTCCGCCATTCCTGACGGACGATCCTGGGCTACATTCCGGGATGATGATTGCGCAGTACACCGCTGCCGCCATTGTCAGCCAAAACAAAACCCTCTGCACCCCAGCTTCAACCGACAGCATTGTGAGTTGCAATGGTCAGGAAGATCATGTCAGCATGGCCGCTAACGCTGCTACTAAAGCCCGTCGCGTAGTATTGAACCTGGAGCGCTTGCTCGCTATTGAATTTATGATCGGGATGCAAGCGCTGGAGTACCGCCGACCTTTGAAATCTTCGCCGGGCATCGAAAAAATTAGGGAAGAATATCGAGCTAGCGTACCTCGTTTGGGAGTAGATCGTGTGCTTAGTGTGGATTTGGAGCAAACGATGGTTTTTTTGAAAAAGGGGATGAGGTAGTCTTATAATTCAGTAACCCGAATTCGTCCTCTTGCGATGGTGACGAAGAAATTACCTTCTTGCGTTGCATAGGTTTGAATTACTTGGAGCAATAACATCTGCATCAACGCAACCTCCTGTTTTTTATAGCGAAGGAAAACAACCGTCAGTTTGGCAATTTTGTGGGCAAAGACCAACTCGCCAAAATCCTTGTCTTCAGTAATGAGCATGGCTTTTTCTTGCATTGCAAGCGAGACTACAGAAGTATCGGCAATCCCACTAAACTGTTCAGAAACAGACAAGACTTCATACCCAGCATCACGGAGGTTTTCGATAAAACGCGCGTTTAGATTTTCGTCGGCAAGAATCATTAGGCAGCTGCTTCAAGGACAATTTCGTCCGCAATTTTATCAGCGGCATACGCGAACGCTGCCTGCACCAAGGGTAATGTGAGGTGTGGGTACATGGCAATAATGTCATCCACTGTGAAACCATCGGCAAGCTTGCGCATGATGAGCTCAACAGTAATGCGCGTACCCTTGATGATAGGCTTCCCAAGCATCACCTGCGGGTTGCGTTCGATAAGTGGATGTTCCATAACTTGGCTAAATTTTAAGTTCAAAAGTAGGCTTTTTTTAAAAAAGAAGAAAGAAATCAGCATCATAACCCCTCAATTCCTGTCACGGTAGTGTACTTAAATGAAAGTTTTTTGCCCGGATGCACCATATTGAATGCCGATTGGCAGGCTAGGGTGGCTTCATGAAATCCGCAAAGGATGAGTTTCAATTTGCCAGGATAGGTGTTGATGTCGCCGATGGCGAAAATGCCCGGCACATTGGTGGAATAATCGAGCGTGTTGACCGTGATCGCATTTTTGTCAATGCCAAGCCCCCAATCGGCGATGGGGCCGAGTTTTGGCGTAAGGCCGAAAAGGGGCACAAAATGATCAACAGGCAATTGGCTTTCGCCCTCAGTATCGTGCAGCACGGTCAGGCTTTCCAGTTTTTCATTTCCTTTCAGGCCAACGATTTGCGCGTTGGTAACAAGTTTAACACGGCCTTTTTTCACCAAATGTTGCACTTTCTCTACGCTGTCGAGTGCGCCCCGGAATTCAGTTCTGCGGTGAATAAGCGTAATCTCTTTGGCAATATTGGCCAGGTAAATAGTCCAGTCCAGCGCTGAGTCGCCACCGCCTGCTATGGCGACGCGCTGGCCTTGGTACATTTCAGGGTTGCGCACGAAATATTCCACGCCGTGATCTTCAAACTGGGCAATGTTGTCAATAGGGGGCTTTCGGGGCTCAAAACTCCCCAAACCGCCTGCGATGAATATAACCGGCGCAAGGTGTCTGATTCCACGTTGTGTGGTGAGGAGCCAACGGCCATCTGCTTGACGTTCAATGCTTTCGGCGCGTTCGCCCAAAGAATAGCCCGGATGGAAAGGCTCGATTTGGCGGACTAAGTTTTTCACCAAATCGCCTGCAAGGATTTCAGGGTAGCCAGGGATATCGTATATGGGCTTTTTGGGGTAAATCTCGGTGAGTTGCCCGCCCGGCTGTGGTAAGATGTCTATCAAGTGGCAGCGCAGTTTTAATAGTCCTGCCTCAAAAACGGCAAAGAGTCCAACGGGGCCTGCGCCAATGATAATGATATCAGTCTCAATCGTTTGTGTCGTCATATAAGATGGGGCGAAGTTCCTTTCACCCAAACGTATTTTGAGAAAAATAGAAAGGATACTCAGCGCCTCCTTTCCTGCAAATAATTTCTTTTTTTGGCAGGTCTCACAAGCATTTCTTTAGCCCATCTACCTGAAAGTGCGCCAAACGCGCTCAGAAGCCCTCCTAAAAGCCCGGCAATCAGGAGCAGTTGAGTGCCTTGGACGCCCTTAAACAGTTGTCCAACTTTAGCAGAGAGCATCCCATCGTTGCTGTTATCTGCAAGCCAGGCATTGACGAACCACAACAAAAAGCCACCCAGAAAGCCTCCGAAGAACGCGCTCCAACCGTTACGCGAAGAAAACCAGCCTACCACGGCTGCAATGGGGACAAGACACCACCATGGCAATCCGAAGTGGCAAAGATTGCCCAAAACAAAAATAACAAGCGCTGCGAGCAAGGTGTTTTTCATCATCAAAAAAGTTGATTTTGATTTAATATAGGGTTGCCACTAATTACACTAATTTTCACGAATTAGATATTTTATTTGCCAGTATTAGTGTAAATTAGTGCAATTAGTGGCTAAAAAATGAGTGACGGGTTATTTGGTCTCTTACCTTGGACTAAAAACTTGTTTCCCCAAGATCCTCCCCGAAGCCTCATCAGCTGATTTTAGAAAAAGCAATTCATAATAATTCCCACTGGCCCATGTGTCCACCATATTGTCGTAAAACCGGCTGCCAGGATTGCCACTCTGGCCTCCGGGGTAAACGCCCAAAGCGTGTACCACATCCCCAAGTTCGACAATCATGCGCCACGAAGGGCCGTTGCTTTTGCTGAGGGCATTGGGCGCGGTACGGTGTCCGCCCAGTTTCAAATCAAAGCGGCTGAAGGCATCTATCTGCCCTAAATGTTTCAGCGCAAAGCCTTTGTATTCCCCAAAAGCAACCCGCTTATCAGGGTTTTGCTTAAAATAGGCTTGACTGATTTTGAAAGATTCAAGCACGATGTCGCGGGCGGTTTCGCGGAATGGCGTGGCTGGGTGGTCAAAAAAGACGCTGGCCGAATCCGTTTGCATCATTTCTATAAAGTGCCAAGCCTCCGGGTATAGAAGTTCGATTTTTTGATTTTTGCTGGCCAACAAATCGTCGGTGCGCTGGCTGTTTTTTCCTTGTTTCTCGAGGGCAGTAATTTCGTCCCAAGTAGCAGTGTAACAAGAGTCAAACCAAGACTCGAAAATGGTGGGGGCTAAAAGATTAGATTCATACCTGTAATTCCATCTCCCAAGATCCTCGGCCATGTGCTTGCCTTCTTCGTCCAATTGGCTGCGGTCTAGCAATCGAAGCATCGTGGGCAGGGCATCTGCGGCGCGTTGGCTGAAATTGTCCAACTGCATCGTTTTCATGCTGTCTACGGTTGCATTTGTCATGGCCTCTAGGCGGTCGTGTATGCGTCGGCTGCGCCAGTCTTCAAAATTGCCGAGGTAATAGTATGGATAGGAGGGAGGGGTAGAGTTTTGGTTGGCTGAAAAAACATAGCCCCTGCTGGGGTTTTTCATGCTTGGGATTTGATCCGGTGGGATAAAACTGTGCCAGGCATTCGCCCAATGATCCCCTTCCTGTATAAACCGACCTTGTTGCTGGCCGCGCACCGGGTATTTCCCTTGTGTTTGAATGGCGATATCGCCAAAGCGGGAGGCAAACACAAAATTCTGGGCAGGCGAATCGAAGCCTGGGAGCGCAGCCTTATAGTCATCATAATTTTTTCCGACGCTGAGGTTGAGAAACACATCAAAAGTGCTCTGCTCCGGCGTATCGTGCGCCACCCAGCGCATGGCGCAATCGCGGAGTGGGTTCGCGGGTTCAAAATCATAAGTGACCGGGCCAAACACGGTGTAGCGAACCGTATCAAGGAAAACAGGCTTGCCTTTCACACCGATTTCTTCGTAGCGGAATTGGACGCTTTTTTCCTCGCCGTCAATCTGGTACTTATTGCGCTGGGCATTTGCCCAATGGATTTTATACCAGTCTGATACATCGTGGCTCACATTGGTCAGGCCCCAAGCGATGTTTTCATTGAAACCTATGAGTACTCCTGGCACGCCCGGAAGCGAGACGCCATAAGTATTGGCTTCGGGCGTATGAATTTGCACCTGAAACCAAATGGACGGCAGGGTGAGGTTGAGGTGCGGGTCATTGCACAAAATTGGTTTGCCCGACTTGGTTTTTGAGCCGCTCAGCGCCCAGTTGTTGCTGCCGACGATCTGGCGGTCGTTCAGGAATTTTTCCGCTGGCTCCTCCGATTCAATAGACCCAAAAGAAGGGGTACTATCCTTGAAAAATGGCGGCGGCAGGAGCGGGTGCAAACCAGCCCATTGCCCTGTATCAGGGATGATGGGCTGTTGTTTTGGATTCCATTCTGGGTATAGGTAATTGAATGTTTCGCGGCCCAACAACTCCAGAGTGTTGGTGCTTTCCAGGTCGTCTTCCCAGGCGCAGAGGGTTTCAGCCATGGCTTCTGAGACGAGCGCAACTTTGAGCGGCGTCCAGGGTTCTGGTTCGTAGTCGAGCAATTTAAATTCGATGGGCCAATCGGCGGGGGAAAGTTGGCTTACCCAAGCGTTCACGCCATCGGTGTAGGCTTTGAGCAAATCCATCGTTTTTTGGGATTTTTTCCAACCGATAAGGTCGTTTTCGGCGGCCACCATCATGCCTTTCCGGCGGGCAAGGCGGTCGAGTCTCAGGGTTTTTTCTCCAATCACTTCAGAAAGGCGACCAGATGCTTTGCGCATGGTAATATCCATTTGCCAAAGGCGATGCTGCGCAGTGATGTACCCTTGCACGCGAACGGCATCTTCCTGATTTTCAGCAAAAATGTGGGGTACGAGCAAGTCGTCGTACACCACTTCGACCTTGCCTTTGAGTCCAGGCAGGGAAAGTGATTTTTCGTCAAAACCGTTAGCGGGCTCAGCATTTGCCCAAAAACCTGAAAATGGGTTGAGAAATGCGCCGAGGGGCGGTATGGTTTTGTCGCCCAAATGCAGCGGACGGGCGAGTTGCCATACGAGCAGCGTGGTGATTAAAAGGGCCAGAAAGAATTTAATTGTGCGCATGGAGCGTGTCTTTTCCAAAACAAAGAGGGGCTAAGGTAGAGCAGCTTCGGTTTGCGGAGCATTGCCAGTTGAAAAACAAATCTTTTTTTTAGAAAAAAACACCCCCAATCGGGCAATATTTGGCCTTTGTGTGACTTTGCCCAATGGCCAATAAAAAAAATCAAAAAAATCCTGACAAAAACTTGACGATTCCCGACAAATCGCCCTAAAATTGCAGCAAGTAGTTTTTGTGTTTATTTGTTTGGGTTAGAATCCCTCGCTGCTAACAGTGAGGGATTTCTTTTTTTAGCATTAGGTTTTTCATAGTAGCGACACGAAGGAGAGGAATAAGCATTATTGATTCTTTTATAAACTTTAGATCACAATGATAAACATCCTCTTTCTGCTCGCGCTGCTTACAATCTTTCTTGACAAACAATCCACGTCA
>JACMMM010000069.1 GCA_014379065.1 Saprospiraceae bacterium | reverse complement strand
CTCTCTGATTCGATTATTTACTGGGGTTTTGGCGTCGCGTCGTACGGGTTTGTGTACCTGCTCTATAAATATGGCCTGGCGTTTATTCGCCGCACACCACTGGGATTTTTAAACACCACGTTCCAGCGCACCATTATTTTGATGACCATTGCGTCGGTGTTGTGCTCGTTTTTTCTTCAAAAACTGGAATTCCCGTGGGGAGGCGTCTTTGGTCAGGCGATCAGCGAGTACATTCAGAATTTTATTGGAGTGGTAGGTGCGCTTGCACTGATGTTGTTCGCATTGGTGGCGACGTTCGTATGGTCGAACAACCCGGACTTGACGGATTTTTCTTGGCAAAAACTTTGGGACGAGACCAAGCAGGCTTGGAACGATTTGTTGGCGGGGAATTTTGGAAAACGGAAACCCGCCGCCGCAGCCCGGCAAGCGCGTAGCTCCATTTTTGAAGAAAAACCTGTTGATGGTCAGGAAATTAAAGCCGAGGCCAATCCCATCGCAAGCGCTCAGTTAAACACCCGGCCAATTAACCCATTAGAAGATTTTTCCTCCGGTCAGCTTGCGCTAGACCTGAGCCAACGTTCCGCCCTTTTCGCGGACGCTCCCAAACGTGAAGCCCTTGTGCCGGGCAATGATGGCGATCTCGAAATTGTAGTCAACGTGCCGCCCCCCAGCACCCCCGATGACGCCGAATCCTACAAGCCGCCCACGGCGATTATCCAAGAAGACAACCCCAACCTGAGCGAACCCTACGACCCCACGCTCGAACTTTCGCACTACGAATACCCGCACTCGCAACTGCTCGTCGAGCATGAAAATACCGTGCTGGAAGTAGACCGGGAGGAACTGGAAGCGAACAAAAACCAGATTTTGCAGACCTTGATGTATTTCAAAATCGAGATCGAAAAAATCAAGGCGACCATCGGCCCCACGGTCACGCTCTATGAAATCATTCCGGCCAAAGGCATTCGTATTTCCAAAATCAAAAACCTAGAAGACGACATCGCGCTGAACCTCTCCGCGCTTGGCATCCGTATCATCGCGCCGATTCCAGGCAAAGGCACTATCGGTATCGAAGTGCCGAATAAAAAACGCCAGACGGTGGGCATCCGCGAGGTGATCATGGACGAACGCTTCAAGCGGGCGAAAATGGAACTCCCCATCGCGCTCGGAAAAACCATTCAGAACGAGGTGTTTGTGGCGGATTTGACCCGAATGCCGCACTTGCTCATCGCTGGCGCGACGGGTCAGGGCAAATCCGTGGGCATCGGGGTCGTGCTCATGTCGCTCTTGTACAAAAAGCACCCTTCACAGGTAAAACTGATTTTGATTGACCCCAAAAAGGTCGAACTTTTCCCATACGCCCACCTCGAAAACCACTTCCTTGGATTCCTGCCCGACCAAACGGAACCGATTGTAACGGATACCACCAAGGTGGTGCACACGCTCAACTCGCTCATTATCGAGATGGAAACGCGGTACGACCTGATGAAAAAAGCGGAAACGCGCAACATCACGGAGTACAACGACAAATTCGTGGCTCGGCGGCTCAATCCGCACAAGGGTCACCGCTTTATGCCCTACATCGTGCTCGTCATTGACGAATTCGCCGACTTGATCATGACCGCCGGTAAGGAGATCGAATTGCCAATCGGTCGTCTTGCACAATTGGCACGTGCCGTGGGCATACACCTTATTATAGCGACACAACGCCCGTCGGTGAATATCATCACGGGGGTTATTAAAGCCAACTTCCCTGCACGCATCGCCTTTAAAGTGGCTTCCAAAGTTGACTCGCGTACCATTTTGGATACTGGCGGCGCGGAACAACTCACAGGGCGCGGCGATATGCTACTTTCTGTCGGTGGTGACATCGTGCGCTTGCAGTCGGCCTTTGTGGATACGCCCGAAGTGGAGCGTGTCATTGATTTTATTGCCAAACAACAAGGCTTCCCCGAACCGTTCTTTTTGCCCGAGTTCCACCCTGATGGCGAGCAGGGCGGCGATGGTAAGAGCGGCAAACAATTCAGTTTTGCCGATATGGACGATATGCTCGAAGATGCGGGTCGCTTGGTGGTGGAAACCCAGCACGGCAGCACGAGCCTCATCCAGCGCCGCATGAAACTTGGCTACAACCGAGCAGGCCGTATCATGGACCAACTTGAAGGGCTTGGCATCGTCGGCCCAGCAGACGGCTCGAAGCCGAGGGAAGTGCTTTATTATTCGGTGGACGAATTGAATCGGTTTTTTGTGGAATTGAATAAGAAAAGGATGGGATGAGTACAAAACCTGCCCCCATCGGCATATTCGACTCAGGCTACGGCGGCCTCACCGTTTTCCGCGATATCCGCGCAAAACTCCCGCAATACGACTATATCTACCTCGGCGATAACGCCCGCGCGCCCTACGGCCCGCGCGATTTTGACACCATTTATCATTATACGGTAGAGTGCGTGCGGCATCTGTTTGACATGGGCTGCCAGTTGGTCGTATTGGCCTGCAATACGGCTTCGGCTAAGGCATTGCGCACGATTCAGCAGCAGGATTTGCCCAAAATCGCCCCTGATCGGCGGGTGCTGGGTGTCATCCGGCCCACCACGGAAATCGTGGGGGATTTTTCAAAAACCAAGCATGTCGGCGTTTTGGCCACACGCGGCACGGTCGTTTCGCAGTCGTACGTCATCGAAATCGAGAAGTTTTTCCCGGAAATAAAGGTGTTCCAGCAGGCTTGCCCGATGTGGGTGCCGCTGGTGGAAAACAATGAGCACGAAAGCGAAGGAGCGGATTATTTTGTCAAAAAATATCTGGGCGAGCTGTTGGCGCAATCCTCCCAAATTGACACGGTGGTGCTGGGCTGTACGCATTATCCATTGCTGGAGAAGAAGATCAAGCAATATCTTCCTCCTTCGGTCTTACTCCTTTCGCAAGGGGAAATTGTAGCCAAAAGCCTTTCTGAGTACCTTCACCGCCACCCGGAAATAGAAGATGTGTGCAGCAAGGGTGGGAGCGTGGAATATTACACCACAGAATCTGCTGAAGATTTTGACAGGAAGGCGGCGATATTTTTGGGGCATGAGTTGCGGTCGAATCACTTGGCGCTTTCCACATAAATTTTAAAACACTAAGGAACTAAGGAGCACTAAGGTTTTGATGCTCAATTTTCCGTTGTGGTGAGACACCAAAATTATTATAGCGGAGCCCTTAGTGCCCCTTAGTTCCTTAGTGTTTTAAAAAATCAGCAAAACCGTGTTGAAACACGAACAGCAAATCATTTTTCGCGGCCACATCCCGGCATTGGACGGAGTGCGGGGCATTGCCATTTTGACGGTGCTGTTGAGCCATTTTTTGATGCGGGAATATTTCGCGAGCGAGCGGACATACTTTATCGTGCAAAACGGCTGGATGGGTGTGGATTTGTTTTTTGTGCTGTCCGGCTTTCTCATTACGGGCATTTTGCTCGACTCGCGTGAAAAGCCGGGCTATTTTTCAGGGTTTTATCGGCGGCGGGTGCTGCGCATATTCCCACTCTATTATTTTGCTGTGCTGCTTACTTGGCTCACCATCATTTTTATTGAAAAAGCACCGGAGCGCCTGCACGGTTACGACTCGTTCGCATGGTTTTTTACGTTCACGCCAAACATCGCCATGGGTTTGAAAAACGACTGGCTCTGGCATAGTGAAGTGTTCAATCTCAATCACTTGTGGTCGCTGGCGGTGGAAGAACAGTTTTATATTTTGTGGCCTTTGGTGGTGTATTTTATGCCCAAACGGGGCTTGGCCATTCTCTGCTTAGTGTTGCTTGCCATGGGCACCGGTCTGCGCAATATGACCGACCATGTGGTGGGTACGGAACTTTCGGTGACGGCGTACACCCTGCCTTTTTGCCGGATGGACGGTCTAGCGGTGGGGGCATTTGTGGCTACAGCATTGCGACTGGGCTGGCTTCAAGCATTGCCCTATAATCGCTGGATTGCACGCATACTCTTCTGCTGGACAGGCTGGGAAATCCTCCAAATTTTTCTAAACGGCACAGAACACCGATTGTACACCTTGTCGCCGATATTATTTGCTTGCATGCTCTTTTTGGCGTTAAGCCCCAATCCTCGCGGCATTACCCGACGCATTTGTGAAAATGGCTTTCTGCAACACCTTGGAAAGTACAGTTTTGGCCTTTATGTGTTTCACCACATGTTCGAATACGCATGGAAGCGCGGATTTGGCGACTGGCTCCTGGTGAGCGGTTGGCCTCCCATGCTGGCGCAGACTACCTATATCCTGCTGGCGTTTGGCGGCACTTATTTGTTGGCCCGCGTCAGTTGGGCTTTGATTGAACGGCCATTTATGAGGCTTAAAAAACAGGTGTAGATTTTGGCGGTAAGTATGTAATGGCACACGGATGGAACGGATTCAATAGATTTTCACGGATTTTTTAAATCTGTGAAAATCATTCAAATCCGTTCAATCCGTGTGCCATTCAATTTTTTTCAAAAAAAATCCATCTGCCCTGTTCACACTTTTCCACT
>JACMMM010000634.1 GCA_014379065.1 Saprospiraceae bacterium | reverse complement strand
TTCCAGATTGCATACTAAAAAAATTGAAAAAATGAAAAGTAATTGTTCCTAAGAACGGGGGCAAAGGTACACAAATTAATTGAAAATCAAGGGGTTCGATTTTTAAGCTGTCAAATGTCCTGTTAACGTGCTCTTTTTCAGGCCATTGAATGGCGCTAAAAAAAACTCCGAACGGTTGCCCGCCGGAGTTTTTGAATCGTATCGTCGAATGCCGAATCGCTTAAGCGAGTTGTACATTGACTGCGTTCAAGCCTTTTTTGCCCTCTTTTGTCTCGAAAGTGACGGTGTCGCCTTCGCGGACTTTGTCAACCAATCCGCTGACGTGAACGAAAACTTCCTCGCCGGTGGCTGAGTTGACCACGAAACCAAAGCCTTTGGTCTCGTTGAAGAACTTGACAGTTCCTTTTTGCATACTAAAAAAATTGAAAAAATGAAAGGTAATTGCCCCAAAGGACGGCACAAATTTATGTAAGTTTGTTGAATGTCAATGGGTTGGGTCAATTTTATTCCCACTCGACCTGCACGGGCCATCGTTGGCCTGATCTTTTTATTTTGGCTTTTTATTTTGGCTGCTCAAAATAATCAAAGAGCGGGTTTTGCAACACCCCCCATTTGCCTTCGTATTTTACCTTGAAATACCCATCTTTCGTGCTTTCCATGGCCTCGAAAACCGGCGGCACCAAAATGGCGCCTTCAAGCGTTGTCAATCCCCATTTTTTTTCAAGGCTCCTAACCATATGGACCTTTTCTTTAGTGTCCTTCCGTTCAGCGTAGCGTTGTTCCTTACCGGGCAGATCCAGGTATGAAAAGGTGGAAAATTCGAATTTGCCAGCCTGATTTTTACTGCATCGGAACCAATGATCATAATTGACATAATCGCTTATCCGATCCATTTTGCGCAAAACATCGCCGGTCTTCGAGCGGTGCTCTTCATACTGTATAGACTTTTTATTATGCGTCACGACGAAATAACTCCCATCCGGGAATATGTGCAGATCAACAGAATCGGGAGCGAGCAACATCTTGCCCTTGCGATCGTATAATGCGTGCAAACGCCCTGCCGCCGTGGTGTTTTGGGTGGAATCGTATTTGAAATCACTTACGAAATAAGCACCTTTTTTTTCAATCCCAAACTTGCTGAACGGTATCAAAATCTTTTCGGTTTTTGCATCAATCAATGCCGTTTCCTTGTCCTGCATGACGATCAGCAAACTGTCTTCGTAATTTAACAGGGAGGTATATTTCGGCTCCACGAGTTTATTGGCTGAATAGTACCAATAACCATATTTCATTCCCTGTCTCAATATCGCATTGAGATAGGTTCCAGATTGCACAAAATCATAAACAACAGGCAAAATGACCGCTCCTTTCGCATTGATCAACCCCGTTTTTTTGTTTTTGGTAACCTTGAACCATTCCCGTTCGGCATCATAGGTTTCTATTTGATCCCAGGTTCCCATTGGGATGGCTTCTATCCCTTCGGGAAACTTAAATAAGCCCCAAAGCTTGTCTTCTCTTATTGGAATATACCCTGTTTTGCTCCATGTACCCACTCCTGAGGCTGTGAAATTGCGCAACGTTTTATGCCGCGTATCAATTACACCCCAACTTTTTTTGCCATCGAGACTCGCCACGATATATCCTTTCGGATGAATTGCGCCCCACATATACAAGGCGGGCACAACCGTATCTCCCTTCATGTTGGTAAAACCAGACAGGCCGTTTTTGTAAACCCGCACATAGCCAGGGATCACTTTCCGGGCATTTTCTTCCCGGATTTTTTTGGCTTTTGGATGCTCGGGGGTTTCATATTGCCGAACCGTTTTGATTTCGTCACCCTTACTGAAAACAATTTCGCCTGAGGTATAATTGACCGCATCAAATTTTAGGGGGACGATCTCTTCTCCCCGTTGGTTGATCAATCCGCAAAGGTTGTTTTTATACACAACGGCCTGGCCCCCAGCTTGGGGTACGAATTTATCGTACACCCTTCCCAAGTCTTCCATGCGTTCATTGAACAGAAGCTTTTTAACCGGGTCTCCCATTAAAAACCCTATAACCCAGCCATTTTGTAGGCTGAGGTTGTCATAAATCACGGGCAATAGTTTTTTGCCTGATCGGTCATATAATCCAAACTTCTTTTTGTTTTTTACAATAATCCGTGGATCAACATCCTGTGCCGAAATTTCAATGGATTCAACGCTATCGATCACCGGAGGAACCACCCAGATAGCGCCCGGCACTTGGGCGGTGGATACTGTAACCAATGTCAAAAAGAAAACATAACACAGAAAACGCATACTTAATCCGTTAATTGAATGGTTAATTCGGCCAAACGCTGGCTGGTTCCGGGAAAATATTTTGAATAGCTCAAGGTGAATTTTTTCTGGATGATTTCTGGGAACTGGCAATCACGAATCATTTTTACATCGGGAGGCAGGTTTTCAATCTCCCTTGATTTATAATCGGGCAAGCTGGCGTTAAAAGGCCGGCTGGTTCTCAATGCCTGGCGACGGTCCAATTCGTGCAAAAACCTGCTTCGCTCTTCGATCCGGCGTTCAATTTGTTTTTTGTGCAATTTCAATGTTTCCACGATTTGCAAAAATTCCCCCACTTGCAGGGAACAACGGAATTTATCAGCCGCCGGCACCTTGTTCTTTTCAAACATTTGCCGCGTAATAAAGGGGACCTTTTTGTCCGTAAAGATGCTGTCGGGGGCAAAAGCCATAGACCAGGATGGCGAATAATAATTGCCCGGAAGGTTTTGCCTCGGATAAGTTTTCCCACTTGACTGGTTCATATAATCCTTCCAGGCGCCTTCATTCACATTGGTAACAAACGCGGCCTGATAGGTGTTGTCCTTTTCCGCTGTAAGCAATTTGTCAATGGGTTGATTGTCAACTGGTTCAACCATCGGAACGCTTAAATAGTACAACAAGGCGCTGGACCTCAGAGCCGCTTCAAATTTTGAGAAATAGAGGGTTTGTACGGCAAAACTTACCCCAGGCCGGACATTTCCTGTCCCGTACATTTCATAGCTGTCAAAGGGGTCTTCCGTTTCAAACTCTACCCTGCCGCTGAGCCAGTCCACTTTCCCTTTCACCTGGTAGCCGCGTTGAAGGACATCGGTCGTAGATACCCGAAAATAAATTTCGGTAATCTTCACTTCGTCCGGCAAGTGAAATTGGGTAGCTTGTTCATCCTGTTCCTTCCCGTGATAAGCCTGGCGGCAAATTTCAACCGGCAGGAGCATTGAAGCATTCATTTTAGGCGTGGCAATGATCTCCAAGCGGTACAATTCACCTTTCCTGAAATAACGCTCCGGAAAGTTGAAAAAGAACTCATGCCTGTTGCGCACTTCCATGGGCGTATAAGTGACGCGCCCACGCGCACTGCACCAGCGGGCGCGCCAAATGGTTTGACTGTAAACCATCGGGGACAAAGCTTCCGCTGCGGAGGGCGGTAGCACCAGATATCCAACACCCGGGATTGATTCGTCCATGCTGAAACTGTACGATCCATTCATTGGAAAACTGCAATGAATGACTTCCGGCGGCACAGGAAATTGCCATTGCCGCATTTCTTTTGTGCGATCCAGGGAATCCAGCCGTTCATTGTCAAACTTGAGTGTGAAGGTCTTTACTTTGCTTGCGGCTTTGTCCGGACTGGTTGCATCTATGGCTGCTACAATATCGCACATCACTTCGTCCTTCACCCACGGTTTTAATTGTTCCGGCTTGCTGAAGGCGCGCATATCCTGAGGGGAAAGGTTGCGGTGCTTCAATGCCCATCGGCTGAATTGCGCCCGGTCGGGGTGTTTCTTTAATCGCTGTTCAATATTTAGCCATCTTTGCAAGGCAACATCCTCATAAAACAAGCGGATGTGTAAGTGTTCCAATTGCTCAATATCGGCGTCACGCACCATTTTTACCTGTAGCGGCCTGGGCTCTTGGACAAATTGCTTGCTGAGCCCCTCGTTGAAAGCGGATAAAGTAAATAAAAAAAGGTCCTGCATTTTAAGACCTTTTTTCTGAACGATGTCGCTCATCTGCGTTCGGATCTGGTCGGCTCGCACGCGGATGTTGCGAATACTGTCGGCAGCTTCGGTATCCAAATAAGTAAACACCTCGGGCACGATCAGTGTCCAATCTGGTTGGGCGCGCAAAGAATGGGTGATTAAAAAACAGGAAATCAGGGTAAGAAAGCAGACCTTCATTTAACATCTATATTTGCCGTAAAAATACTTCCCGGCATGCATTCTAGACCATTAATTATTTCCCTGCTTGTACTTATTATCACGGCTGGTTCAACAGCTCAAACCACCCAGTTAAAATGGGTGCTTGAATTGGATGCAGATGCCACACCTGTTGGCAAACCCGATGCAGAAGGTTTTCATTTTACAAAAAAAGGGCAATTGTACAGGATGTCCGCGAATGGGGATGTCCAGGAGGTAGCCTATGAGGATGCGAATTATCTGGGTGGGCGTTATTGGCAGATCCAGAAAGATGGATTAAAAGGCATTTGGCACCGTGACCTGGGTGAAATAATCCCGCCTGTTTATACTTCCGTTTCGATGGCAACTACCAAAAATGACCTTTGCTGGGCATTTGCGGTACTCAAATACGGAATGTCGGCGATTGTAAACGAAAAGAACCAGATCATAAAACCCTGGACGGCTTCGGGATATAAGGATCTCGTCATGATAAGTGATACTGTTCTGGAATATAAAAAAGCTTACGCGCTGGAATTCATGTCGCGAAACGGGTACCCATTGAAAGAATCTCAAGTCAGTTGGATGAGAAAGCCGGAATTCAAAAGGCTTTCAGCGGATAAATACATTTACACATATGCCAAATCTGGGCGGGTAAAGGTGGATACCTTCAGCAATGCCGAGGCTTTTAGCAACGGTCTGGCAGCGGTTGCGATTAAAGGCCAATGGGGCTATATGGCTGAAAATGGCGCTATGGAAATAAGCCCACAATTTCAATCAGCCGGGTCTTTTAATGAAAACGGGTTCGCCGTGGTCAAGGCAAATGGTTTATATGGCTTGATTAAGCGCGACGGCAAACCGACGTTCGCACCGAAATTTGTATTCTTAAAACACTTTGCCCCAGGTCTTTACGAATTTAAATCTGGTGATCAGATTGGTTTATGTGATACCAACGGAAACATAGTGCTACCAGCCGGTCAGTACTCCTCTTTTTTGACCGCCGGGAATCAGGCATTCGCGGCACAACTCCCCAATAAAAACC
>JACMMM010000633.1 GCA_014379065.1 Saprospiraceae bacterium | reverse complement strand
CAAATACATCCACGGGCGAGCCGTTGAGATTGTGTACCGCACGGGCGCAGAGGTAAAAGTCCAGGTCGGAATATTTGTAGTTTTTGTTGTCGGATAGCGGAGAGTTAAAGATCTGTTGCCAAACCGTGTCCGCCCAGGCATTTTCCATAAACAAATCCTTCGCCACCGGCACTTCAAAACCTGGTTGAGAAGTATGGAGGTAAATCTTGGATGAAGGCATTTTATCTGCCGTCAACGTTTGCTGATAAAAAGGGATCCAAGCCTGCAAACCTGCATGGTGCGCCATCATTTCGCGCACGGTCAGGTCTTTTTTGTCGGTCGTTTTTAATTCTGGTACATAATTGCTCATCGGTGCGTCGAGCGAAACCTTATGATTTTCAGTTAGTTTCATCATTGAAATCGTGGTCGCGGCGACTTTCGTGACCGAAGCAAGGTCGTAGATCGTCTCGTTCGTCACGGCCTGCGTTTGCTCATAAGTGTAGTGACCGTAGGATTTTTGCCATACGATTTTGTTGTCTTTTGCCACCAAGATTTGGCATCCGGGCGCAGCCCCCATGCTCACCATTTCTGACACAATGCCGTCCATCATGGCAAGTGAATCGGTGCTCATTCCCACCGATTCTGGAAGCGCATAACCCAGTCGTTTTTGGGGGAATATTTTTTTCATGCCCTGTCCAAACCGCGCCCAGGATGCCGCCGTCACGGGCATGATGCCGTTCAGGTCGTTGGCACCAAAAAGGCTTTGCGCCGCGAGTTGTTGCGCCATGGGGTCCTCCGTAAATGCTTGCAAAAGCAGCGGCGGCGCATCCATCCAATGGTAGGTGTAGGGATTGCCAAAAACGGTGAGCACAATGGTATTTTTCTCGTTCAACTTCCGCAGGAAGTCCAGTTCGCTGTGTGTCAGGCCGTAAATGGTGTCGGGACCGGGTTCCGGGTTCACTGCCCGGTTAGGTCGCGGTGTAGTACGAATGCCATGCAATCCTACCAACACAACATCAAAATTTCGAAGCGTATCCAACAGTTTGATTCCCAGAGAGTCGCTCACTTCTTTTGGCGTATTGAAATGTGCCATTGAGGCGTATTGACCACAATAGGTTTGGAACACGGTGCGGTTGGTGTCGCCGATGGCGAGGGTCGCAAACTTCAAATTTTCGAGATTAGGAAAGCCGATTAGGTCTTTTTCGTCGCGTACCAGCGTGAGGGCATTGCTGATGATGCGGTGTTTGAGGGCAAGAGCTTCGGGCGGGTTCAGGTCGCGGCGAAGATTGGCCAAATCCACCAGTTGAGGCTTTGTCAGGCCAAGGCGAAATTTGGCTCGAAGGATCCGCTTTACACTCGCCCAAAGTTGTTCCCGGTCAAGCGAGCCGTCAGCCAAGGCGATCTGAATGGCGGTGATGGAAGCCCCCACGTCCACCGGCAAAAGACTCATGTCGTTGCCCGCTTTGAACGCTTCCACATCGGCAATTCCATTGGGGAAAAACTTTTTTACGCCCTCCATTTCCATCGCATCGGTGAAGATAAGCCCCTCAAATCCCATCTCTTTGCGCAGCAAATCCGTCACCGTCGCACGACTCAGCGTTGTGGGCCGGTTCTCTCGGGCATCAAGCGCATTCACCTGCAAATGCGCCACCATAATGGAGCCCGCACCGTTTTTGGCCAACATTCGGAAGGGATACAACTCAAGGCTGTCGAGCCGGGCGCGGTTGAATGGGATCACCGGCAGGTCAAAATGCGAATCCATGTCCGTGTCACCGTGACCGGGAAAGTGCTTCACGCTGGCCAGCACACCGCCATCTTGCAGCCCGGACATGTATTGGAAAGCTTTGGCGGCCACATTGTAGCGGTCTTCGCCGTAGCTGCGCTCGCCGATGACGGGGTTTCCGGGGTTGTTGTTCACATCGGCCACTGGGGCAAAGTTGACCTGAACACCCATTCGAAGACATTGGCGGGCTATTTCACGGCCCATTTCGTAAATCAGGCGGTTGTCCTGTATGGCACCGAGCATCATCGCTCGCGGAAACGAAAGGGCATTGCCCCGGTAGCGCATCCCTACCCCATTCTCAAAATCCATGGCGATCATGAGCGGCACGCGCGGGCTGGCGGCTTGGTAGCGGTTGGTGAGTTCGGCGTGTTTTTCGGGTGTGCCGAGATACGTTGGATTGAAAAAACACATTCCGCCGGGTTTGTATTTTCGGATCAGGTCTTCTACCTGCCGTTCATAAGCGGTGTCCTTGTCCGAATGGGCGCGGAGCATGAACAGCTGGCCCAGCCGTTCCTCCTCAGAAAGAGCGTTGAACACGGAGTCCACCCATTTTTCTTCCTGTGTATCAGCAGATTGGGAGAGATTGGCGAAACGCCTGCTGTCGTGGGCTGCGAGGAAAACCATTGCACTGGAGAGTGCGGCAAGTAGGGGTATTTTTGGAAAAAGAATGTTTGCCATGAAGGCAAAGGTCGGGCAGAAGTTGGTTTGCAAGTATCTTTAGGGCTTTGGATTGCACTCGAATACTAAAAGATCAAGCGAACAAATTAATTCAGGCAAATTTTCCATGGCTGAAAATCAGTGTCCGAGGAATTCTCGGTAACTGCATGCGATGGCAAAAACTATAAAACTTCCATGTTGCACAATTGAATATGCAAAAAACACTTAAATTTGCACATTCATTTGTGCATTATGGAAAACCTTCTAGCAAAATCGGCAGCTCTAGTGCAGCGCACTTCAGAAAATTACCATCGGTACTTGTTTGGCCAAGTACGTTGGGACAACCGGTTGATCGGCATCAAAGGTGCAAGGGGCACAGGTAAAACCACCCTGCTGCTTCAAAGATTGAAATCTATGCAAGCCCTGCCGACCCAGGCGGCTTATTTTTCCTTGGACGACCTGTATTTCACCCAAAATCACTTTTCCAAAACGGTGGAACAGTTTTACCGGGAGGGCGGAAAAACCGTTTTCCTGGACGAAGTACATAAGTACCCTGGTTGGGCCATAGAAGTCAAAAACCTCCATGATTTTTACCCGGACCTGAACATCGTATTTACCGGCTCGTCCATCGTGGATTTGGCGAAGGAGGAGGGCGATTTGAGTCGCAGGGTGCTGATGTACGAGTTGCAAGGATTATCGTTCCGCGAATTTTTGGACCTTGAAGGAGTGGCTAGGCTTCCTGTTCTCTCGTTGGAGCAACTGACTGACCACTCCAAAGATCTCGCAAGCGCGTTTCCAGTTGATTTTCGGCCTTTGGAGCGGTTCAAGGAGTATTTATCGCGTGGCTATTATCCCTTTTTCCGGGAAGACCGGGAGGGATTTCACCAACGTTTGCAACAATTAGTGCGCACGGTTGTCGAGTACGATATGTCGGCTCTAAAGGGTTTTGACCCGAGGAACGCCCGGAAATTGCTGCAATTGCTTTACATTCTCTCAGCCAATGTGCCGTACTATCCGAACTTGACCCAACTGGCTCACAAAGCCGATATCCACCGTAATTCCGTTCTGAACTACCTGCTTTATCTAGAACAGGCCCGTTTGATACGGCTCGTTTCGCCCGAAGGGCGCGGACTTTCGTTGTTGCAAAAACCCGAAAAAATCTACTTGAACAACCCTAATCTTGCCTTTGCATTGGCCGGCGAAAGCACCAATCCGGGTACGTTGCGTGAAACTTTTTTTGCATCGCAGGTAGGGGCTGTCCATCGGTTGACCGCGCCACCAAAAGGCGATTTCAAAGTAGATGAGCGATGGTTGTTCGAAATTGGAGGCGTCAACAAAACCCATCAGCAAATTGCTGATTTACCCGAAAGTTTTGTCGTCCGCGACGGCCTTGAATTTCCTGTAGGAAAATCGTTGCCACTGTGGATGTTTGGCTGTTTATATTGAACAAAACCCTTTACACCTTCTTCTTTAATGCTATTATCCCGCCTCCAATCATGCAGACCGCCGCAAGCACATAATATAAGGTCGTGCTTTGAGAATGCGACTGGTCTTGAGCCTTTATTTCAACTTCTCCGAGATCTATGATAGTCCGGTCTTTTTCATGCCGACTGAATGTAAAAATTGCGAGTGCAACGCCTGCGATGATTAAGAGGATGCCAATGATGCGTTTCATAATTAGATGTTGTTTGGTGAAATTACATTCCTGTAAAAATCTTGTGCCAAGGTAAGATAAGATAAGATAACATCCACCCCTCACTGATTATACGGATACTCATTGATCCAATGAAAGCCGCGGGTCAAAAGTTCATACTCGGTATTGGATTTTTTCAAGCGAATGACGAGCGAGTCCTTTTTCCATACCCCTCGTATAATTAGGCTTTCAGGGCTTGGTTGCTCGTATGCAAATGGATTGGGAATCGTCCTGACAATGGTGCTGGGGTAGATAGGTCTCCGTACTGCTTTTGAGCTTCGATGCAGCCAGAAATATTAGCATACAGTAATCAGCAAATGAGGGCGCATTTGAGCACAAATGCCGCTATATTCCACTTTTTTTGTCCAAAAAGGGGCTTTTCAACATTGGGCGATATATCCAATGAAATGTAGTGTCGCCGCTACCATTTGGTTGGGTATTTATTTCCCCCGGAATATTAAGAAAATGAGTAGCGATCCACTGCACCGGCTGCTTCCAGAGGATATAGATCAGGCCATCATTGAATATTTCATTGGGATACAGATTGACGGGAAAAGGAAAGATGTTGAGCAAAAAGAATACCGTAAAGAATCGAAATGCAAACAGACTCGCAAGGGGCCACTGGTTGGAAGTGTTTTCCATGCTATGGGAATTAATGGTTAGGTGTATCGCTCTAACGCAATACTTAACACATTGGCTGCTTACTCCCTATTTGGGAGGTTTTTTTTTCATGGAGAAGGTAAGTAATTAGCAATAGTAGCATAGCCTTAAAAACCGAACGGGGATTCGCTTACCGCAAATCCCCGCCCAGAAAAAATTAATAATTTCTATCCCAATTGCCTTTGCTCTATTCCCTTTTTCCTGCCACGAGCACCCCGCCGCCAATCACGCAAATGGCCGCGATGACATAATACAGGGTCGTGTTTTGAGAAGGTGACTGATCTTGTTTTTTTATTTCTACTTTCCCAAGATCAATGAGCGTATTGTCATCTTCATGGCGGGTGAGCGCCATGACGGCAAATGCAATTCCTACGATAATTAAAATGATTCCAATAGTGCGTTTCATAATAGATGTTGTTAGTGAAAATTAATTTTGTAAAAAACTTGTGCCAATACATCTACTCCTCACTGATTATAGCCAGCATCATGTTCGCTGCTGGGCACACTTAGCCATCAATTCACGCTCCCATCATTCGGCACAAACGGTCCGCTGCCCAAGGGCTGATCGCCTTCGGCCATTTTCGTGACACGGAGGTATTGGTGCGCGCCGTTGGGTTGGTAAATGGCCGCCACGCCCAGGCCGTGTTCCCTGAAAAAAACGAGCACCACATTGCAGCCTTCCAAGACCATGGCGCCATGCACCAAACCTGCGGCGGGATACTCCATAAATTCTTGCCCGCCAAACTTTGGCTGAGGCGTTTTGAAGACCATTTTACCGATGCTCTCTTTGGCCAGATCAATGAACGGATCGTCGGCCAGGGGCACACACGCCGCCTTGAACCTAGGGTCGGTCTGGTGCATCACGAGCAAATAGGTGATCGCCTGTTCGTAATCGGGCGAGAGGAGCATTTCGAGCAGTTTGGTCAATTTTTCTTGCATGACAATATGGTTAGAGCGATATATTTTTTTGACATGATTAACAGGATGTACAGGATACGCAGCTCAATTCAGCACCTTCCAAAACAATTCCTTCATCAATTCCTCTTCTTCCGTGCCGTCGTTGTGCACGCCCTTGGAGCGAAGGTCGTAGTCTTTGAGATGGCCGATTACTTGGGCGCATTGGGCAGCAGAGAAATTCGCCGCGGCCGCTTTGTACTCTTTCAAAAACCAATCAGAGCGCAAATCAAGGGCTTTCAACACCTCCGAATCCGGCTGGCCTTTGAGCGCGTGGAGCATAAAAACCTTGGAGAAATAAGCGTACAAACTCGAAACAGTAACGATTAGCGGGTTTTTCTTGATGTTGGCGGCAAAATGCTGCTGGATGCGGGCCACCTTGGGGCGGTCGCGGGTGGCGAGGGCTTTTTGCAACTCAAACACGTTGTAGTCCTTGCTGATGCCGATGTTGTCCTGAATATGGGCGACAGTGATCGCGGTGCCGGAGGGAAGGTTGAGGGCAAGTTTGTCGAGTTCGTTGGTGATTTTGGCAAGGTCGGTGCCGAGGTATTCGGCCATTAAAGCAGCGGCAGCGGGTTCGATATTTTGTTTTCTGGCCTTGCAGGCGCTCGAAATCCAGTCGGGGATTTGGTTGTCGTAAAGTTTTTTGCTCTCAAAAAAGACGATGTTTTTGCCACCAAGTGCCTTGCCGAATTTGGTGCGCGCGTCTATTTTTTTGTGCTTGTAACTCGCCACGAACACCGTGCTGGGCATCGGCTTTTCGATATAACTGGTCAATTCCACCAAGCTTTTCATTTCCTGTGCTTCCCGCAAAATAACGACCTGCCGCTCGCTCATCATCGGGTAGCGGCGCAGGTGGTCGAGCAAGGTGAGATGATCTATTTCTTTGCCGTACAGGATGGTCTGGTTGAATCCGCGCTCGGCTTCGGGCAAGGCCTTTGCTTCCACCGCATCGGCGATTTGATCTATAAAAAACGGCTCCTCACCGTGCAGGAAATAGACCGGGGCGAATCGGCCAGATTGGATGTCGCGGAGGATTTCTTCAAAAGTCATTTGAGCAGGTCGTTCAGGTCTATCCCAATGGAGTCAATGTAAGAGGGGTGCCGGGTTTCGGGAAAAGGCTCGTAGGGGATGCGCTTTTCGATATAAAAAAGCATCCCTAAACGCATCATTAATTGGCCGATGATGCGCTGGTGGATTTTTGGTGCGTTGACTCCTATGTAAATTGTGCTTTCAGTCATCGTCTTTAATATGTTTAGCCGCTAATTACACGAATTTGCACGAATCAGATACGTTTACGAGGCAAATTAGTGTGAATTCGTGCAATTCGTGGCTAAGAATTTGATGGGCAAGGTCGATTTCTTTTTTTGACAAAAGTAAGGCGTTTTTCAAACTCTAAAAGCTCCCAACTTTGCCCCGTGCAAACCACCGAACGCAACACCGAAATCATCCGCGCCGAAGCCCAACGACTGGGTTTCGAGTTCGTCGGTTTTGCCCGCGCCGAACAGCTCGAAGACGAGGCCCGCAACCTGGAAAAATGGCTCTCCCGCAATGCCCACGGGCGCATGGCCTACATGGAAAACCATTTCGACCTGCGCACCGACCCGACCCTACTCGTTCCTGGCGCGAAAACAGTTATCTGCCTGACATTCAATTATTTCACGCCTGAAAAACAGGCCGACCCCGAAGCCCCCAAAATCGCCACCTACGCTTATGGACAGGATTACCACCATGTCGTGAAGGAGAGATTAAAAACGCTCCTGCAATTCATTCAAACCGAAATCGGCGAAGTAAATGGGCGGTGTTTTGTGGATTCCGCCCCCGTCATGGAGCGTGAATGGGCGAAACGCGCTGGCTTAGGCTGGAACGGGCGCAACACCCTCACTATCCATCCCAAACGCGGCTCGTTTTTCTTCCTCGCAGAGATTATCTGCGACCTCCCGCTGCTTTACGACGACCCCATTCGCGACCATTGCGGCAGCTGTCGGCGTTGCATTGAAGCCTGCCCGACGGAGGCCATCAGCCCGGAAGGTTATTTCCTGGATGCTTCGCGTTGCATCTCTTATCTAACCATTGAATTGCGCGACGAAATCCCTACCGAGTTCAAGGGCAAAATGGACAATTGGATGTTTGGCTGCGACGTATGTCAGGACGTGTGCCCTTGGAATCGTTTTTCAGAACGCCACGCCGAGCCTGCTTTCGAGCCTCACCCAGATTTGCTCAGCCTTTCGCGCGGAGATTGGACGGAATTGACGGAGGAGGTTTTTGGCAAAATCTTTAAAAAATCTGCCGTGAAAAGGGCGAAGTTTGAGGGCTTGATACGGAATATCGGTTTTTTGAAAAAAGCGGGAGGATAATAGCCATATCGCGCTTGCTGCCATCCACTTAAGCGCGGCTTTTGATTTATTTTCAAGGAGCCATATATACTTTTTTTTCTGCTTCTCAATACCTTTTGTCGTCTCCTACCGCTGAGCCCTTGTTGTGCATATTGTTTCCCGTAGGGAATCCCTGTTTATAGCAATGAGAGCCAGTTTTTAGAAACCCCGTATGGGGTTTCCATTCGCAATAACCCCATACGGGGTTTTGAAAAACGCCTTCTGTAAAAACTATAAACAGGGATTCCCTACGGGAAAAGAAATTCGCCACCTACGTTCGATGGTTTCAAAATTTTATAGGAAAGCCCTGTATTTTAAAGTTCTATAGGGATGTGAAATTGGTCGAGGTTGACGACGGGCAACTCACGTTAATTATTAAGTTTCTCCCTCAAATACACCCCCGTATAACTCCCCTTCACCTTCACCAAATCCTCCGGCGTCCCCTCAAAAACCAGACCTCCGCCTTCTTTTCCGCCCTCCGGCCCGAGGTCAATGACCCAATCCGCTGATTTGATGACTTCCATGTTGTGCTCCACCACCAAGACGCTGTGCCCTTTTTCCACCAACGCATTGACGGCCGTGAGGAGTTTTTGGATGTCGTGAAAGTGTAGCCCCGTAGTCGGTTCGTCGAAGATGAAAAAGATGTGGCCGCCCGAATTTTCCCGAATCAGGAAAGAGCCGAGTTTTACGCGTTGTGCCTCGCCGCCGGAAAGCGTGCTGCTTGATTGCCCGAGGTGGACGTAGCCCAAGCCCACGTCGAACAGCGGCTGAATGCGCTCGGTAATATCTTTTTGGCCTTTGAAAAACTCCAACGCTTCCTCCACGCTCATATTCAGCACATCGAAAATGCTCTTGCCTTTGTACTGCACATCAAGCACTTCTTGCCGGAATCTGCGGCCTTTGCATTCTTCGCATTCGAGGTGTACGTCGGCCAGAAACTGCATCTCTACAATCTGTTCGCCCTCGCCTTTACAGGTTTCGCAGCGACCTCCTTCCACGTTGAAACTGAAGTGTTTGGGCTGAAAACCGCGAATCTTGGAAAGTTGCTGTTTTGCAAAAAGTTCGCGGATATAGTCGTATGCTTTGACGTAGGTGACGGGGTTGGAACGGCTGCTTTTCCCGATCGGGCTTTGGTTGATAAACTCTACCCGGGTCACCTTTTTCACGCTGCCTTCTATGCCGTCGAAGGAACCGGGTTGTTTTCCGGCGTTTTCGGGCAAGTGTTGCGAAAGCGCGGGGTAAAAGATGTCGCGCACCATCGTGGTTTTGCCGGAGCCGCTCACGCCGCTCACCACCGTAAGGCAATGGAGCGGGATGCGCACATCCATGTTTTTCAGGTTGTGCTGACGTACACCCTTGAGGGTCAAGAATTCCTTGGCGGGACGGCGCGTCTTGGGGGTTTCGATGCGCATTTTCCCCGTCATGTACTTGGTAGTCAGGCTATTGGGTGCGGCTTTGGCAATGTCGGAATATGGCCCGGAATACACCACATTGCCCCCGTGTACGCCTGCTTCAGGGCCCATGTCCACCAGGTAATCGGCGTTTTCGATGACCGCTTCTTCATGTTCTACTACCACCACCGTATTGCCGAGGTCGCGGAGTTCTTTGAGCACTTTCACCAAACGCCCCGTGTCGCGCGGGTGCAGCCCGACAGAAGGTTCGTCAAGCAGGTACATCGAAGCCGTGAGGTTAGAACCAAGCGTGCGTGTCAGGTGGATGCGCTGAGTTTCACCGCCTGAAAGTGTAGAGGAAATGCGGTCAAGCGTCAGGTACCCCAGGCCCAATTCGACCATGAAATACAGGCGATTGTTGATTTCCAGAAGTAGGCGTTTGGCGATTTGTCGGTCGTGCTCGTTGAGTTGTTCGCTCAGATTTTTGAAAAAGACCAGCACCTCGTCAAGCGGCACACTTGTTAAATCGGAGATGTTTTTGCCACCGATTTTTACGCATAAAGCCTCTTGTCTCAGCCTGCCCCCTTCGCAGGTGTTGCAAATCGTTTTGCCGCGATAACGCGCCAGGGTAACGCGGTTTTGGATTTTATAGGTTTGGCTTTCCAGTTGTTTGAAAAAAGTATCAATACCGTCAAAGTATTGATTTCCAGTCCACAGTAGTTTTTGTTCCTGCTTCGTGAGCGCCTCGTAAGGCGTGTGTACGGGGAAATCGAATTTATGCGCGTGTTCCAGTAGCAAGACCAAGGATTCGCCGAACTTCTCGCCTTTCCAAACGGCCACAGCACCGTCGTACACGGATTTGGTTTTGTCGGGCACTACCTTGTCGAGGTCAATGCCAAGCACCCGCCCGTAGCCCTCACAAGTTGGGCAGGCGCCGTAAGGGTTGTTGTAATTGAACAGTTGCGGCGTGGGTTCGGGAAAGGAAATGCCGTCGAGTTCGAAGCGGTTGTTGAAAGTTGTTGAGGGGGGGAGGGTTGAGGGTTTAGGGTTTAGAGTTGAGGGCGCGTGCTCAACCCTCAACCCTAAACCCTCAACCCTGCCTCCCTCAACTATTTGAACATGGCACTCCCCCTCGCTTTCATAAAACGCGGTGTTCACCGAATCTGCCAAACGCATCCAATCAGACTCCTCCAAATCTGGTGACAGCACGAATCGGTCAATGAGAATGCGCAGGTTTTGGTCGTTGAAAAGGTGGGCGGGCTGTTTGGTATCGAATCGTTTTTCCGCGCCTTCCAGGATGTCTTGAATACTTAAGGTCTCAGTCCCAAACTGTACCCGCGTATAGCCTTTTTGCAACAAAAGGTTTAATTCTTGTTCAAGTGTGCGCTCCAGATATTTTTTCGGGAACGGCATTAAAATAAGGCCGCGTGTGCCGTCGGGGAGTTTTTTGACGAAATCAATGACATCGGCTACCTCGTGTTTTTGCACGATTTGACCAGAAATGGGCGAGTAGAATTTGCCAATACGGGCGTACAGCAAGCGCAGAAATTCGTACACCTCCGTCATGCTCCCCACCGTGCTGCGGGCATTGCCCGTGGTGACGCGTTGTTCGATGGCGATGGCCGGGCAAATGCCCCGGATATAGTCCACATCGGGCTTTTTCATGCGCCCAAGGAACTGACGGGCATAACTCGACAGGCTTTCCACATAACGGCGCTGACCCTCGGCGTAAAGCGTATCCATCGTGATGCTCGATTTCCCAGAACCCGAAACACCCGTGACGACCACGAGTTGGTTCTTGGGGATGCTCAAGTCCACGTTGCGGAGATTGTTGGTCCGTGCGCCTTTTATGATGATGTGGTTGGGATCTACCAAGTCGTCATTGATGGTTCCCTGCCCTTTGCTTTTTGTCATACTGCTTCAGTTTGAAAGCGCGAAATTCTGAAAAACTTTTTGTTTTTAAAAGCCCTACTCAAACATATCCCGCATCCGATCAAAAAACCCTTTTTCTTCTTTGCCCGGTGAGGGTTGAAGGTTTGGCATATCCCGGAGTTTTTCCAGAAATCGGAGTTCCTCTTCGCTGACTTTTTGAGGCGTCCACACGTTCACGCGAACGAGTTGGTCGCCAAAACCATAACTCTGCAAAGCAGGCAAGCCCTTGTCTTTCAGTCGAAAAACCTTGCCCGCCTGAGTGCCTGCGGGGATGGTAATGCGTGCACGGCCATCGAGTGTTGGCACATCTACCTTCGTACCAAGGGCTGCGTCGGCGAAATTGATATAGAGTTCGTACACCACATTGGTGCCTTCGCGGGTTAATTCCTCGTGTGGGGATTCTTCGATGGCGATGAGCAGGTCTCCTGCTTGGCCGCCTTTTGTACCAGCATTGCCACGTCCATTCACGCTGAGTTGGATGCCCTCGTGTACGCCTGCGGGGATGTCCACGTCAATGGTTTCTTCGCCAAAAACACGGCCATCGCCTTTGCAGACATTGCAGGGCGTTTTGATAATCTGCCCAGCACCATTGCAGGTGGAACAAGTGATGGAGGTCTGCATCATGCCAAAGGCCGTCTGACGCAGTTGGTTAACCATGCCCGCGCCGCGACAAGTAGCGCAGGTGTCCACGCTGCTGGCATCCCGCGCGCCGGAGCCGTTACAGGTAGTGCAGCTGACTTGCTTGCGGACTTTGATTTTTTTATTGATCCCGGTGGCGATTTCTTCGAGGGTCATTTTGACTTTAATGCGGAGGTTGCTGCCCCGCTCACCACGCCCCCTTCCTCCCTGGGACCTGCCGCCGCCAAAAAACTGGCCAAAAACATCGTCCGTATCAAACCCAAAACGGCGCAGAATTTCGTCCATGTCCATGCCTTGACTGCCTTCAGAGCTGCCCGCGCCCATACCTTCCAACCCTGCGTGACCATAGCGGTCGTAACGAGCCTTTTTGTGGACATCGCCCAGCACGTCGTAAGCTTCGGCAGCCTCCTTGAATTTATCTTCTGCCCCTTTGTCGCCCCGATTACGGTCGCGCTGGAGTTCGAGTGCCTTTTTGTGATAGGCTTTATTTATGTCGTCGGTGCTGGCGTTTTTCGATACGCCCAACACTTCGTAATAATCGCGTTTTGCCATGTGGGTTGGTGATTGGTTTAAACAAAGTGAACGTCTGTCTACTCGTACACTTCTCTCGTCCTATCAGAATACCCCTTTGCTTCTTTGCCAGAAGGAGCTTGGAAGTTGGGCATTTCGCGTAGTTTTTCGAGCAGGCGTTGCTCTTCGTTGCTGAGTTTTTTGGGTGTCCATACATTTGCACGAACGAGCTGGTCGCCACGGCCATATCCTTGCAATACAGGCAAACCTTTGTCCTTTAAAACGAAGACTTTGCCCGATTGTGTTCCTGGGGGTATGGTCAGGCGGATGTGGCCATGGATGGCGGGTACTTCTACATTTGCTCCGACCGTTGCATCTACGAAGTTGAGATACAGTTCATATACGACATGGTGGCCTTCACGCTTCAAATCATCGTGGGGGATTTCTTCGATGGAAATATTTAAATCGCCCGCCGGACCACCTTTTACACCTACGTTTCCACGCCCCGATAGGCTGAGCTGAATACCCTCGTGTACACCTGCCGGGATGTCCACCTCAATCGTTTCCTCGCCATAAGCGCGTCCTTCCCCCTTACAAGTGTTGCAACTTGTTGTGATGGTCTGGCCTTCGCCGTGGCAAACGGGACAGATTTCGGACATGGTGGTTCGGCCTAAGAAGGTATTCATTTCACGGTTGATACTACCCATTCCATGGCAAGTGGGGCATCTCTCTATGGATTTCGCATCGCGGGCACCGGAACCACCGCAGGTATTGCAGTTTATTTGTTTGCGGACTTTGATTTTTTTATTGACCCCGGTAGATATTTCTTCAAGGGTCATTTTGATTTTGATGCGGAGGTTGCTTCCAGTTCTCCCGCTGAATCTACTGCGGTGACTACCACCGGAGTACGCTCCAAACACAACACCATATCGGCGCAATAATTCTTCCATGTCCATGCCTTGGAACCCGCTCATGCCCATGCCTTCCAACCCATCGTGCCCATAGCGGTCGTATCGGGCTTTTTTGTCGCCATCGCTCAGCACATCGTAGGCTTCCGCGGCTTCTTTGAATTTTTCTTCCGCCCCCTTGTCGTCCGGATTGCGGTCGGGGTGAAATTCGAGCGCCTTTTTGCGGTAGGCTTTTTTTATGTCGTCAGCACTGGCGTTTTTCGCTACGCCCAGCACGTCGTAATAGTCGCGTTTTGCCATTGAAATTGTGTGTTTGGGGATTTGGTTATTTGGGGATTTGGTTATTTGTTGCGCCAGAGCTTGGGATATAAATTTCCTTCAAGAAGGGCATGGATTCCAAGCTCTGGCACCCCAAATAACCAAATCCCCAATTCAACAAATCCTCATTTACCGACCACTACCTTGGCGTGTCGCATAATCTTGCCGCCTAGGGTGTAGCCTTGTTCGAGGATGTCCACGATTTTGCCTTTTGATGCTTCGTTGGGAGCGGGTATTTCAGCCACGGCTTCGTGGTTGTCGGGATCGAATTCGTCGCCAGCCTTGACATCGAGGGAACTCAAGCCCTTGCTTTTGAGCGTATGGGCAAGTTTATGGTGGATGAGTGTGGTGCCTTCAGAAAGTGCCCCGTTTTTGGCTGCCCTGTCAAAATCGTCCAAAATCGGCAGGAGTGCTGCCATCATGTCGCGTCCTGCCGTGTTGATGAGGTCCATACGCTCTCTGGCGGCGTGGCGCTTGTAGTTTTCAAAATCAGAGAGGAGATAGAGGTGTTTATTCCGGCTCTCTTCGAGTTGCTTTTGGAGCTCGGCGAGCGAGTCGGGGGTGTCCGAAGGTTTGTTTTCCGGGGTTTCGCTTTGATTTTCAATGTTTTCGGCAAATTCTACGGTATTTTCCTGGGCATCTTGCACAGGTATTTCCGACTTTTTTTCCTGCATGTCGAGTATTTTTTTGAACGGGTTTTTCATTTTGAAAAAACAATGGGCAGGGCGGGGAATGCCCTAGGATTTCAAAGCCCTCATTGCTTTGTCAACTTTCGTGCCTCGCGCTTTGGTGTGTCAGAATGACAGGGTTGTACCCCGGAACGCTGTTCCGGGGCCATAGCTATCACACGCTCCGGAACAGAGTTCCGGGGTACTTCCCTACTCATCCAGCCTTTCCGTAAGCCTCTGTACCAGTTTGAATTGGCTGAAAAAATTACGCGCAATGACCCGCAACACGGTATAGACGGGGATGCCGATGACCATGCCCACTACACCGCCGATTTTGGCGGCAATCAGGGTGACAATGAAGATTTCGAGCGGATGTGCTTGTACACTTTTGGACATAATCACAGGTCCCACAAAGTTGTTGTCAATCGCTTGCACCGTAAAAAAAGTGATCGCCACTTTCACCAGCATTGGGAGCAAAAGCGCCAGCTCAACATCGAGGTTGGACGATACGGTTATGAAAGTGCCAAACAGGATACCCAAAATAGGCCCGATATAAGGAATAACGTTAAAAACGCCTCCGAATGCGCCGATGAGCACGGCGTTTTTAACACCTAATAGCCAGAGAATCAGGGACGTGGCTACAGAGAATACGGTCAATTGAATAAGCAATCCTCGAAAATACCGGGTAAGCACGTCACTGGATTCATTGACGGCGGTGTGTACTTTTTGCTCTTGGTGGTCGGGCACTATAGCGTGGATGATGTCCGTAAATAGGCGGTTGTCTTGCAGGAAGAAGAAGAGGATAAATGTGACGGAGGCGAAGGTGACTACTATGTTGCCGGCCACGCCAAGGAATTGACTTAGGAAATCGCCTACTAGCGTAGGTTTGAACCAGTTGAACAAGGCATCTTGCGTTTTCGTGGCCAAAGACTCTCCGGGTGTGAGCAGACCAATCTGGTGCAACTGCACGTCCAGGTTAAAAAACATGGGACGGAGTTTTTCTCCAATCGCTTGATAGTCAACAGTAGAGAGGTTTCGGGCCTGCGCCACGATGGTTGGAACAAAAATGAGCAGCAGCCCTGTCAGCAGTGCGTAAAAAGTCAGAATAGTAAACATGGCCGCCGTAGAAGCTCCCATTCGGAAACGCCTGATGCGGATATGTGTGCGGTAAAAAACCACCAATGGCCGTCCGAGCATGGAGAGCACCCATGCAATAAGGATGTATGCCACGATGTCGGAAAAATAATAGACAATGGCGGCTAAAGCAATCAGGCCAAGCAGCAAGAAGATGTTGCGGTTGAGGATGTTCATTGGATGGAGGACGTTGGATGCTGGACGGAGGACGTTGGATATTGGACAGAGGACGTTGGACGGAGGAAGTTGGATATTGGACAGATCCCTCCTTCGCTCCTTCCTTCGTTAAAACTACGGCAGGTAAAAAAGCTACGGCGGGTAAAACTGCCACTGCCACTGCTACTACCTACTGCCTACTGCTACTGCCACGATCATTGCCCTTCTCCAGTTCGGCCAATTTCTTTTCCAATTCAAACACTTTGCGCTGTAAATCAGGCAATTGTTTGAACACCACATGCGATTTAATAAAGTCGCGATAGCCCATTGCCGGACTGCCAAATAGTGCCGTTCCGGGCGTTTCAATGCTAGAAGCCAAACCGCTCTGCGCTTGTATCTGTGTGCCGTCCGCAATTTTGAGGTGACCAGCAAAACCGACTTGGCCGCCCACCCGCACATTGTCGCCGAGATGGGTGCTGCCTGCCACGCCTACTTGGGCGGCAATGACAGCATTGTGCCCCACTTCAACGTTGTGGGCGATATGAATGAGGTTGTCAAGTTTCGCCCCTGAGTGAATCACGGTGCTGCCCAAACTGGCGCGGTCAATGCAGGTGGATGCCCCGATCTCTACATTATCTTCCACTATAACCTTGCCTACCTGCGGGATTTTTGTCCAAGTCCGGTCGGGTTGAGGTGCGAACCCAAAGCCATCCGCTCCGATCACGGCATTGGCATGGAGAATGCAATTTTTGCCAATTTCACAATCAAAATGCACCCGAACACCGGGATAAAGCGTGCAGTTGTCGCCAATTCGGACATTCCGGCCGATAAAAACTTGCGGATATATTTTGCAATTCTTTCCAATCACGGCTCCTTGCTCGATGACTGTAAACACCCCAATTTCGGTGCCTGCGCCCACATTCGCTTCCGGGTGGATAGATGCTTTTTCAGAAATGGCCGCGCCGTTGGAGTTATTGGCTTGGTCAATAATTTTGAGCAAAATAGCGAGCGAAGTCCGCACATCTGCGGTGCGTACGATGGTAGGCTTTATGGGCTTTTCAACCTGAAACTGGTTGTTTACCAATAGGATAGAGGCCTGTGTGCTATAGGCGTATGCTTCGTATTTTGGATTGTCTAAAAAGGTAAAGTCGCCTGATTGGGCGGTTTCTATAGGCGCCCCACGGGTTACGGAGGCATTGGAGTTGCCTTCGACCGTACCGCCGATAAAGTGTGCGATTTGTGCGGCAGTCATTGTCATGCCGGATGCAGAATAGGCCAAATGATGAGATAAATACGGGTTGGGGCAGTCGGGCAAAGGTAGGGAAGGAAGTTCTTTAGAGTTTGTCTCGCCTAAAATAACTTTACAGGTTCAGGTATAATCCTTGGACAACGCCTTCAGCCCTCTATGAATTCCGGTATTTTTTCAGAACCTATGATTTCAGGGAAGCGGCGCGGCTTGCGTTGAACTGACCTTTGTGGTAGATTTTGATTCAAATTTTTCAAAACGAACCTACCACTATGAGACAGTCCTTCCTTTCCTTTTTCTTTTTCTGCGCCTTTTCCTCGCTTTTTGCGCAATCCGTTTCCATCAATACGGATGGTAGTACGGCACATTCCAGTTCCATTCTTGAAGTAAAAAGCACGAGCAAAGGAATGCTCGTGCCCCGCATGACGGCTGCGCAACGCGATGCCATTGCCGCTCCGGCTACGGGCTTGTTGATTTACAATACGGATGCCAACCTGTTCCAATTCAGAAGCGGTACGGCTTGGGTGAACCTGAATTCTGAAAAAATATTGACCGATGCCGACGGCGACACCAAAATCCAGGTGGAAGAAGGAGCGAACGACAATACCATTCGCTTTGACATTAGCGGGGATGAACGGATGAAACTCGTCGAAAATGCTTCGGGCACTCCGCGTTTAGAACTGCTGGACGGAGCATTGAATAATACCGCTGTAGGACTTAGTTCCTTATATTCCAACACCACAGGAACTTTTAATACTTCGCTTGGATGGTCAAGCTTGGGCAACAATACTACCGGAATCAATAATACGGCCATTGGTGTTTTTGCGCTGGCTGGTAATACTAATAACAGTTACAATGTTGCCGTAGGACAATCTGCCCGGCTAAGCGCTCAGAGTAGTTCTTATACCACTGCCATAGGTGTCCAGACATTTTTATATGATTCCGTTTCAAACAATAACGTAGCGCTTGGTGCATGGGCCGGTCGAAACCATCAATTTGCTGATTGCAATACACTTATTGGGTATGCTACAGATGCAAATGGCGAAGAATTTGGCTACAGCACGGCGCTCGGGTCAGGGACAACCATTACAGCCAGCCATCAAGCCAGGGTTGGAACTTCGGTGATGAGTAGTATTGGAGGTTTTCAAAGCTGGACCACCTTGCCTTCTGATGCGCGTTACAAAACCAATGTAAAAGAAAACGTCCCAGGTTTGGCTTTTATCAACAAACTCCGTCCGGTAACGTATCAGATTGACATCAAGGGCATTCAACAAACTTTAGGTAAGAAAATCAACGAAGCGGAAAATCCTGCGGCTGCAGCTCAAATCCGTACTGGTTTTCTGGCACAAGAAGTAGAAAAAGCAGCCCAAGAAATTGGCTTCGAGTTCGATGGCGTTGACAAGCCGAAAAATGAGAAAGACCTCTACGGCCTCCGCTACGCCGAATTCACCGTGCCGCTCGTGAAAGCCGTGCAAGAACTGGACGCCGAAAACAAAGCCTTGAAAGCCCGGCTCGAGGCACTGGAAACGCTGGTTCGGGAGCGTTGAGCTACACATTTCCACCCTTCATTTCATTACAAAACAAACCTACCATTATGAGAGAATTCATATGCTCACTACTCTTTTGCTGCGCTTTCGCACCGATGTTCGCCCAGTCTGTCTCTATCAATACCGATGGCAGCGTGGCGCACAGTAGTGCTATCCTCGAAGTGAAAAGCACAAACAAAGGCATGCTCGTGCCACGCATGACCACCGTCCAGCGCGATGCCATCGCCGCTCCAGCTATTGGATTGCTGATTTACAACACCGATCTCAATGTTTTTCAATTCCGAAACGGAACCATCTGGGTAAACCTGAATTCCGAAAAAACACTGGTGGATGCCGACGGCGACACGAAAATCCAGGTAGAAGAATCGGCGGACGAGGACATCATCCGTTTTGATATTAATGGAAACGAGCGGATGGTACTTCGGGAGAACGCGAACGGGGCGGTGAGGTTGGATTTAGGGAGCAACGACGCAAATACGTATATCGGGCAAAATGTAGGCTCGTCCAATACCACCGGCGGGAGCAATACCGGTATTGGGAATTATGCATTGCACTCCCAAACCACGGGTTTTAACAATGTTGCACTCGGGCGTTATGCGCTCTATTCCAATACAGGCGGTTTTCAAAACACAGGTATTGGTATGGAAGCCCTTTATTCGAACACCACCGGGGGTTGGAATGTCGGCCTCGGACATGGTGCGCTTCGTTACAACACGACAGGAGGGCACAATACCGCCACAGGGCATTTCGCCCATTATCTCAACACGACTGGATACAGCAATTGCGCATACGGGGAGGAAAGTTTGTACTCAAATACCACAGGATTTTTGAATTCTGCTTGTGGCAAAAGCACACTCAGCGCGAATACGATTGGAAATAATAATGTGGCTATGGGTTCTTTATCCATGTATCATAATGTATCTGGAAATTACAATACCAGTATCGGCGTCTCCGCACTATGGACTAATACTACTGGCAACAGAAATGTCGCTTTGGGATATCATGCAGGGTTTGATTTTCTACATGGCGATGCCAACACTTTCGTGGGTGCAGATGCCCAAGCCAACGCTGATGGCTATGCCAACAGCACTGCGCTCGGCAGCAATACCGGGATTACCGCCAGCAATCAGGTGCGCATAGGTGATGCCAGTGTGACGAGCATTGGAGGTTTTCAGAGCTGGACGACGCTGCCTTCTGATGCCCGCTTTAAAACCAATGTGCGCGAAAATGTGCCGGGTTTGGCATTCGTCAACAAACTCCGCCCGGTGACCTATCAGGTGGACATCGAAGGTATCCATCGTTATGCTGGCTTGGCAAAAAATGGCGAAATCAACCTGGAAGCCTCTACACAAGTACGCACAGGATTCCTTGCGCAGGAAGTGGAAAAAGCCGCCAAAGAAGTGGGTTATGACTTCGATGGTGTGGACGCGCCCAAGAACGAAAAAGACCTCTATGGACTCCGTTACGCCGAGTTCACCGTGCCGCTCGTGAAAGCCGTACAGGAATTGGATGCCGAAAACAAAGCCCTGAAAACCATGCTTGCCGACATGAACAAGCGTTTGCAGCGCTTGGAAGCAGACAAACAATGACCCCCTTTTTCTTCAACTTTTAAAACTTCCAACTATGAAAAATAGCATCTTTACCCGCCGAAGCCTTGGCGTATTTACCCGCCGAAGCCTTGGCGTAGGCGGGTGTATTCACAAGCGCGTAGGGCTTTCAACAGCACTCTTTTTCTTGCTTGCATTTTCCCCCATATCTGCACAAGGTGGGCTTTTGCTCGACAATGGGCGCATGACCTGCAACAGTTCGATCAAAATCGTGATCGAAAATGGCAAATGGAAAAACACCAGCAGCACCTTTGACCAAGGCAACAGCACGGTCAAATTCACGGGCAATGCCTCGGCTGCCAATTCGGTCATCGAAGGAAATACGACTACTTTTTATAACCTCGAACTGGCAAAAAGCCAAAACAACCTGCGCCTCTTGTCAAGCATGACAAACGTTGTAAATGACCTCACTTTCACGTCTAAAAATATAGACTTGAACGGGAAAACGATTTCCGTGGGTGCAGGAGGCGACCTGGTGCTTGAAAGTGAGAACGCGCGCACTTATTCAGCCTTGCCGCTTTCCAGCGTCACGAGAAGCTATAGCATGAACAACCCCTCGGGCCTCGATTTTGGAGGCATGGGCCTCCGGATTACGGCTACTGGAAACTTTAGCACTGTTACTGTTGACCGCCGCCACAAAGCGCAGACCTTGCCCACGGGCGACGGCATTCAAAAATACTGGCGCGTCAGCACGGCCAACAACCCGGGAGCGCAAAACGCCACGCTGCGCTTCAACTATTTCGATGCCGAACTAAACAGTCTCAACGAAGCCGATTTAACGCTCTGGCGCAGCATCAACAACGGAACGAGTTGGACGAACATGGGCTTCGCTTCACGCAGTGCAACTTCCAATTTCGTGGAGCAAACCGCTCTTGCCGACATCAGTGGCTGGTGGACGCTGGGCGCAGCAACGCCCTTTAGCGGCCCAGGAGGAGATCGTGCCACTGAAATCGAAGGCGTAATTTCCGAAGCCACTTGGAGCATTTTTCCCAACCCCGCCAGCCAATGGGTCAAGGTTTCTGTCTTTTCGAGTGAAGAAAAAACGATGCAGTTGGAATTGATAAGTACCGATGGGAAAGTCGCAATCAGGAGCCAAAAACTGGTTTCAGTAGGCGAAAACACTTTCTTTTTAGACCTCGGAAGCCTTTCACCCGGGGTGTATTTTGCGCGGATTGTCGGACAGCCGTTCCAGCCGATTCGCTTGCTGAAGTTGTCATCGAAGTAGGTTTTCTTTCCAGACTTTTCTTTCAAGAATCATTGGCAAACAGGTGTAATCCTGTTTTGTCCGAGCATTCTGCGCGTCCATTTTCTAAGCAATTTTTTCAAAAACAAACTTTTAACAATGAAAAACATGAATCGCTTATTGATCGCTCTTTTCCTCCTCGCCACCGTTTTTTCTGCCTGCAAAAAAGACGGCGACAAGGACAGCACTTTCTTCCGTTTTAAAGTGAATGGCACCGACTACGAAGCTACGGGCCTTTTGGCCTACGGCACCTATTTCTCAAACTACTTTGTCATTTATGGCATAAAAGACCAGAACAGCAACGAAACCTGCTACATCAGCCTACCGGAAGGCATCACGGTCGGCACACATGCACTGGATGATAACGATCACTCAGCCTATTACATTGATGCCGCCGATGTGGCTTATTCTACCTTTTGGGGCACAAGCAGCGGCTCTGTCACCATCGAAGAGATTGACGCTTCGCATGTGAAAGGCACGTTCCAATTCACGGCGTATGACAGTGGTACCGAAACCATAAAAAAGACCATTACAGAAGGGGAGTTTAACGTGGCTTTTAGGTAGGGCGAAATCCATTTACTTTTCCCGGAACAGCGTTCCGGGGTACAATCACCCACTATTATGAAAAAAATCTGCTTTTACCTTTGCGCCTGGGCGGTGTTTGCCCTTTCCCTTAACCCACTTTTTGCCCAAACCCCGCTTGAAGTGGAATACCAACATTCCGGACTCACCCTTGACGGTTTGGATGACATCGAGGGCTTCAACCCCGGGTTTATGGACTACACCGATGATGCCTGCATGAGCTATCGCGTTGGCCAAACCCTGGTGATACGCTTCCTTGGTTCGCAGGAGATTTTCTTGTTGTCGCCCGACGATATCGGCGACCCCGATTACGACCTGAACCAGTACAAATTCGGTGGCTTCCACGATGTGGCGGGCGACGCGGAAAAAGAGTTGATCCTCTTGCCAAAAATCAACAACGATGGCCCTATCTACTGTTGCAATTTGGGCAACAACAACCATTTCACTCCCAAATGGGTAGTCAATGACGGCAAAACGCATCGCAAGATTTATATCCAAAACCTGGACGGCGACTTGAAAGCGGAAATCATCGTGATGATTGGCAATCCTATCGGGCTGGGCGGCACGGTTACCATAGGGATTTACGGAGAAGGGTTCACTCCCGGCCTTACGGACGGCGATCCTACGGCGCATTCTGACAAGGGCGAGACTTGCATGTTGGAGAGTTTTGAGACACAGAAAACGTTCCCCCCACATTTCCGCTGGCCAGAAAACCGCTCGTTTCTCCCACCTGGAAGCCGCGATCTTGACGGAGATGGGAAAAACGATTTCATCCACATATTGGAGGAAGAAGGCATTTTCTATGTCGTCAGTGGCAGGACACACGAGGTGTTGTACACCTCAGGCATCTTGCAAGACATACTAATATCTTCTTACGTCAGGGCGGCATTTATTGATTTCTGTGGCACGGGGCAAAAACAAATCCTGCTTTGCGCCAGCAATACGAGCGCGGAACTCCGCGACATGGAGATCATCCTGATCATTGATACCTCCACAGGGGAACTTAACTGGGCATACCAGCCCTATTTAGACAGCGGCTACAGGCTTCGTTCTTTCAAATTCACACTGGAAAATACGATGGTAAGCATCATGAGTCACCAGAACAGCGGGCGCGTCATTGCCGTCGGCCCTGGGGATGGCTTCCAAGGTGGAGGAGGCGCAAACCTTGGCGGCGAAGCTCCTCCCAGCGACGATTCGCAGGAATACACCCTCTTTATGGTGTGGGAATCGGTCAATGCTGCCAACACCTTTATACCCGACAAAAAGGATTTCACGGTTTCAGATTTGGACGCAAACGGCGACAATATAGCCGACGAGCCTGTGCGGGTTACGCAAGACAGCACCAGCGACATCACCGCAGGCTTCTACGTGTACGATGGAATCACAGGCGATGCCATTTGGCAAACGCCCGTGCAGCCCGGTGTGCCCGTTGACCCCGCCCCTTATTTCCACGGT
>JACMMM010000632.1 GCA_014379065.1 Saprospiraceae bacterium | reverse complement strand
CCGGCATGAGGAAGTCACGATGGTCATTTTCGACGACGACCTTTCGGGCAAACAGACCAACAATCTGGAGGAGATTCTGAAAGTGAAAATCGTGGACCGCTCCACCTTGATTCTGGACATATTCGCTGCACGTGCCCAATCTGCACAGGCCAGAACACAGGTCGAACTGGCGCAAATGAAGTATTTACTGCCCCGTTTGCGCGGTCTTTGGACGCACTTGGAACGGCAGGCAGGTGGTATCGGAACGCGCGGCCCGGGGGAAACCCAGATCGAGACGGACCGCCGGATTGTGCAATACCGGATGAATATTCTGGAAGGCCGACTCAAAGACATTGACCGTCAAAACCAGACCCAACGCAAAACCCGCACGGAAATGGTGCGCGTGGCGTTGGTCGGCTACACCAACGTGGGCAAAAGCACCCTGCTCAATTTCCTTTCCAAATCAGAAGTGCTGGCCGAGAACAAACTGTTCGCTACCCTCGATACCACCGTGCGCAAAGTCGTGTTCAACACCATGCCGTTCTTGCTTTCCGACACGGTGGGTTTTATCCGAAAACTGCCCCACCATCTGGTCGAAAGTTTCAAAAGCACCCTGGATGAGGTGCGCGAGAGCGATATCCTACTGCATGTGGTGGACGTAGCCCATCCGCAGTTTGAGGATCAAATCCGCACGGTACAGCAAACGTTGCAGGAATTGGGCACGGCAGACAAGCCTACGCTTATGGTTTTCAACAAGATGGATCTTTATCGGGAACGCTGGTTCGATGATTTGCTCGACGACGCTACAAGAGCCGAAATCGAAGCCGACCTCCGTGATCGAATGCTGAACACTTATGGCGAGAGCGTTTTTATTTCGGCCCGCACGAAAGAAGGCATGGAGGATTTCCGGGAGCGCTTAACAAGGTTGATTAAAGAGACTTATGTGGTAAGGTATCCGCATCAGGTGAAGAGTTGGGGGTGAAAAAGTCATTTCTCCAACATCTCCAAAAACCAAGCCCGTTCCGTAAGTGGATCAGTAGTTTTTATCTGGCTGCGCAGTATCTCCTTTGCGGAGCCTTTACCTTTTGGCAAAGCAAGCATTCGTTTCGTCGTCCGAATTAAATTGAGATAGTTTTCCCTGTGGTAGCCGATCACCCGGTTGCGACGCAGATAGTTGTTCATCGCATCCAAATGACTTTGGAGCACTTCGTGTTCGCCTTGTTCATAATAAATCTTTAGCGCCATGGTTTTTGCTGAAAGATTGGTCAGCATATCACGGTAATTGGCTTTTTGAAGTAGTAATAAGGCTTCCCCATAATTACGCTGGGCAAAATGTAGCCGAGCCATATTGAAACTATAAGCACTGTCCCGGTGAGGCCGATCCAAATTGTTTTTATAGTGCGGGATAAACCAGGCAACCCAGTCAAACGCATTCACTTTAAGGCCAGAAATAACAATATTGTAATAGGTCATAGGTGAAAGCATCCCGTTTGGAAGCAGCGCATGGTTGTCCAACCCGGATTTGTAAATTTCGTGAATCTCCCGGAAATAGTCCTCTTTG
>JACMMM010000631.1 GCA_014379065.1 Saprospiraceae bacterium | reverse complement strand
CGGATTTAGCGAATTGTGAAAAAGCGGTCTCGTTATTGAAAGAAGCAAATGAAATCAATTTAAAAAAACTTGGCCCCAACCATCCGGATTTTATAAAAGGGGTGGCCAATATTGGTAGTGTCTATTGTGACCAAAGAGCTTACCGTCAAGCATTGCAGTTCTTGCATAATGCAGAACAGTCCATTGAAAGCATTTCACTAATACACAAAGAGTTATACGCCGATATTCTAGGTAATATCGGCCTGGCTTATCAGAGCTTGCAAGACATTCCCAGGGCAGAAGAATATTTCAACAAGGCACTTGAAATCCGCAAAAAATTTCAGGGAGAGGCTCACCCTGAGTATGCTGCCGGCCTCATGAACCTTGCCGAAATTTACCTTTTAGAAAAGAAACCGGAGGCTGCAAAACATTATTTGGAACAATCCATCGAAATATTTAGCAGAACATCTGGGACAGATCACAATTACCATTTAAATGCGCATTACATTCAAGCCTGTAACTATTTGGCCTATCCTCATTTGTTCGAGCATGAAAAACCTGTAACCGATTTTTTTGAGAGGCAGATCAAGCGATTGCATCGAAACGCTTCTTTTTTAAGTGCGGAAGAACTTCAGCGTTTCAGCCTGAAACGTCTTTCCATCGAAAACAGGCTGTTCACTTTTTTGAAAAACAGGCAAATAAGCAGCGGCCCTCTGGTAGAGGCAAGTTACGACAATGCCCTATGCAACCGCTCGCTCCTGCTACAAAGTCATCGCTCTTTACACAATTACCTGCGTCATAGCCGGGTTGATTCCATTACGTTCGACGTGTACGGCCGCTGGAAAGGTTTTCAAAAAAGGATGGCCCAGGAATATGCTTCGACAAATCTGAATCTGCATACCCTGGAGCTGCTCCAAAATCAGTCCGATTCGCTGGAAAAAATATTGATCCGTCAGGTAGCCGGGTTTTCTGCCTTTCAAAAAACAACCCAATGGCAGGATGTTCATAAAGCCTTGCAACCGAACGAGGCCGCCATTGAATTCGTCCGGTTTGACTATGGCGTTTCCACGTCCGGCGACAGTGTGTATTACGGTGCTTTGTTGATACGCCCGGATCAGTCCGGCCCCCAATTCATACCCTTGTTTTCAAAAGAGAAAATAACGCCCTTGATTCAATATTTGAATGGAAGCAATTTCAAGAAAATCAATGTTTTGTATCAAAATCACCCTGGTTCAAAGCAAGAAAAAAATCTGTTCGATTTGATCTGGAAACCATTGTTGCCTGCACTCAAGGGTATAAAAAAGATTTATTACGCACCGATGGGATTGTTGCACCGCCTGAACCTTGGCGCCATTAAATCAGGCCCGAATACCCTGGTTTCCGATCAGTTTCAATTGATCATGCTCAGCAGTACCCGCGCATTGACGGAACCTGTGCGGCCCTCGAACAACGCCGCGCAAGATGCTTATCTCGCTGGAGGCTTGCGCTATGCTTCGGGCAATACGGATGCCGTTCAGGATCAACCCGCCGGTTCGGAACGCGGTTACGAGCAAACCATGCGCATTACCGGGTTTTATACGGATAGTACCATAAGGGGTGGAGGATGGAGCTATCTGCCGGAATCCAAGACAGAAGTGCTTCTAATAAAAAAGCTGATGGAAGGCGCCGGATTTCATACGCAATTAGATTCCGGGCATCTGGCTACGGAAACATCGTTTCGGATACTGGGAAACACCCAAAAATCTTCACCCACGGTTATCCATTTGGCTACGCACGGCTACTTTTTTCCGGAATCACCACAATCCCCCCAATACTTGCCGGGAGGTACGGAAAGCGCTTTCAAATTATCTGATAACCCCATGATCCGAACGGGTCTGATCATGTCGGGCGCCAACCCGGCATGGCTTGGCCAGAAACAAAGCAATGGCGCCGACGACGGCATCCTGACCGCATTCGAAATTGCGCAGTTGAACCTCGCCAACACCGATCTGGTGGCGCTATCTGCCTGTGAAACAGCGCTGGGCGATATAATAGGATACGAAGGCGTTTTCGGACTCCAGCGCGCCTTCAAAATTGCCGGGGCGCGTTATATAATTTGTTCGCTTTGGAAGGTGAACGACCAAACTACCCGCGAACTGATGACGGCTTTTTACCGGGCCTGGCTGGAGGAAAAACGGCCTGTCCCCAATGCATTTCAGGCTGCACAAAAAGAGCTGCGACGCAAATACCCTGACTCACCGTATCACTGGGCGGGTTTTGTATTGTTGGAGTGAAAATGCTTTTCTCGGCCCATACACTGGACATTTTCGCGGAGACAGCATTTCGTTGTTGTTGGCGAGGACACCATAGCCGACTAAGCCTTAAATTGAATAATTTCACTTGAAATTGAGCTTCGCCGTTGTTGTTGGCGAGGACGCCAACAACGGAAGGGGTCGCCAATCTTTGTTTAAAGATAATTGATAATCAAGGCTTTAACGCGAGATTGCCGTTGTTGGCGTCCTCGCTAGGGGTGTACGGAATGTTTGAAAAAGCCGCATAGCGGCGAAATGTCGGTAGAAATCGGATAGATAATGAGGTGTGAAGGTGCGTAGCACCGGAACGTTTGCCAGGTGTTTCGGTGCTACGCACCTGCCAATCTACTTAACAATTGAATTCTACCGACATTTCGCCGCGATGCGGCTGCCATTTTCAAACATTCCGTACACCCCTAGCGTCCTCGCCAACAACAACGGCGGAGCGAAATCATTATAGAAGTACCCTTTAGCCTGACGGCTATAGTGAAAACACCAAGCACGGAGGAAAGCAAGCGGGAAGACCAAGCGAGGTAGAAATTGTTTACTTGTTGATAATCATGATATAGCCCATTATATATTCATTGTAATCGAAGTAGTTTACATTGGCTTGTATAGCAACACCAATTTCATAAGTACCAGGAGCAAGCGTAAAAGTATCGGAAACGGCATATCCAACTCTTTCATGAGTGCCTGAAAATCGCGGTACGTGGCAAATGTTTGTAGTACCATCATAGACCTCTGAGCCTGCTATTGGTCTATAACCTATAGCAAGACAAAAAGCATTTCCGCCGGCAGGAGTGGTACGTCCCAATGAAATGGAAACACTAGATACTATTTGTTGGTTCGATTTTATCGAGATAATTTCGGTGGGTCCAATTAATTCCCAGCCAGGGTTAGATGGAAGTGGAGAATTACCTGTCGTACCTGCAATGGAGTACACCGTTTCTATTGTACCCCTTATCTCACCCCAATTGGCATTTCCTTCCGCATCGCTCTTAAGCACCTTATTGACCCCAGGCGAGCCCGCGCTTATCTTCAAGGGGCCATTGATTTCCAAGTTGCCGTTGTTTTGCAGCACCAGCTGATCGGGGTTCTGGCAGCTACCCAAGGTTATTTTACCGGTCTCGCAGTTTTCGATTTTGATATCCTGGTTGATCATGCCGACAAAGGCGCCGTCGCTGAATCCCGCGCCATTTCCGCCGTTG
>JACMMM010000630.1 GCA_014379065.1 Saprospiraceae bacterium | reverse complement strand
TCTTCCAGCCGGTATACCAAGGCTTTGTTGTGCACCCTAAATCCGTCGAAAATCGGAATTTTGAGTTTGACGCCTGCTCCCGCTGCACCATACCAATGGCGGTCAATGTCGAAAAAATTAATGTCCTCGCGGAATCCTTGCGCGGAAACGATGGCGAAACCACTAAGGCTGGGCAATGCTTCTGCGATGGCGCTTCGGCGCTGAATGCGCTGGAGTTCAATGGTGTGGACGAGCAAGCGGCTTTCTGTGGTGGTCTGAGGGTCGAGCGTGAGGTTTAACCAACGGGCTGAATCGGCAGCAGGAGAACCAATTTCAGCGCTGAGGTCGAGCGGTTCGTCATAGGGCAACCCGCAGAAAAACTGAAGCGTTTGGTGCAGGCTGCTGATGCCCGTGAGGAGGTTTTGGCGCTGGGTTTCGAGGTTTGCCTTCGCCACGCGGATGCGTTTAACATCGGTCGGCACGGCGTATCCGTTGTCGAGTTGGAGTTGCGCCATGCCTTGCAGGGCTTCCAATTTGCCCAAATTGGCATTTACAGCGCGCAACAGCTGCTCCGTTTGCAAGGTTTGGTAAAAAAGGGTGGCAGTACTGAAGATGACCTCATTTTCAGCCCTGTCAATCAACAGATCATTGATATTACGGGTGGTTTTGAGTGCGGGCACATTGCGCCGAGCGGATTCGTTGATGAGGTTTTGTTCGAGGGTCACATTGCCGCCAAGTTGCCAAGAGCGACCAAACTGTACAGGGACGAAACTACCCTCACTCTGGTTGAAAAGTTCGCCCGGCATCAATTGGGTGGGAAGCAAGGGCCAGTAGTTGAGGCCAACATCTGCGCTGATTTGAGGGAAACCTTCGCTCCGGGCTTCTTTTACGCGGCGTTCGAGTATTTGACGATCAATTTTGGCTTTTTTGATTTGTGTACTGTTTCCAAGTGCGAGGCGAAGGCCTTCGCCCAATGCGAGGGGCCGTGCCTGCGGCGCGGGAGGCGTTGAGGGCTGCGCCCATATTTGGCCTACAAAAAGAAAACCTAGTAGGAGGGATGTCAAAATTTTCATGGCACAAAGGTAGGAAACTGGGCGCGGGTGTTTTCCTCAATCCCCCGGCCAGTAGAATTCACAGGCCTTGCGAAGATATTCCCCTGGCTTTGCCTTTGAAGAAAGAAACAGCGAAGCCCGACAACCTACCTCATACGGACAGTCCTGAATAATAGCGTCCGGCTTGTTGTCCCGGTCCAGGTCGCCAAACCAGAGCAGGTCCACGGTGGGGTTTACTTCTACCATTTCGGGGCGCACCCACTCTGTGAGGTTCTGTGTTGAAATGGGTTCGGTCGCGTAGTCAAGCAGCACCAGTTGGTAATCGGTGATGCGCACGAAATTGTCGTCAAGACTCGCGCAGCCCGTGGCAGCCAGGCCATAAGTCGGCTTCACAATGGTGTCGTTCTGGTCGTTGCCGGGGTATATGGAAAGTTGACTGCCCGGCCCCAGCGACTTGGAAAAAAACATCTGGTTTGGGTCAAATACACCAAGCGGGCCACAGTAGCCAGTCGGGAGTGGCGCATGACTAGCAATGAGGAACTTGCTGGGGTCTTTTTGGTTGGTTTTCAGTAATTTGATCGCTCCGCCATAAAACTCGTTCGGCTCCTCGGCAAGGCGTACCTGCACTTTTCGGACTTCGTCAGCAAAAGAATCGCGGGCATAGATGCCATACCAATACAACGGCGCAATGCTTTTCATATCGAACTGCGGCGAGTTCTCATAGAAGAGTTCGGTGGTGCCGCTCACATAGACATCAAAGACCCAGCCGGTGTTGTTTTTATTGCGCACTTTTAGCCATCGCCCGTAGGGAGCGTTTTCGTCGGTGGTGTCGGCCTGGGTGTATTGGCCGTTGTTCCAGGACTCTAAAAACTGGAGCAAAGTGCCTTGTGGCAGGCTTGCTACCTTTTTAGAATTTGCGTCGGGCTCGGCGCGCAGGTTGAGGGAATTGGCCGTTACTACAAGTTCTTCGGGGAAAAAAGCGACCGAATTTTGGGCAGAAATTTGGCAGATCGGCAAAAGGGCAAAAAGGATAAAGATGGGTTTCATTCGTGTTGAAATGATGAAAAAAAGATAGCGCGAAATTCATTTCGCAAAAAACAAAGGCAAAAGTAATTGGTCTGAATCTATTTGAGCTGTATCACCAACTTGCTTCGGTTTCCCTGACCGTTTGCCAGCACCTCCACATAATAAAGTCCCACAGGCAAAGCCGATACATCCAGCTTGCTTTCGCCTTCTATCTAAACTCAGGTTATTTCAACCCCACCACCCTCACCCCCAAAACCCCCTTTCGCACGGGCAGCAAAACCTTTTCCCCAGGTTTAGTGAGCGGGAAAAAGGCTTGGGTTTTATAACTTAACCGCCATTGATGCTCCGCTTCTTTCAAAATGAGTTTCCAGCCCGTAGGCTTTAACTTCTCCCCTTTTAATACGCCATAACCAGACGCGAAGTAGGCCGTTTCGGCCACAAATTCAAAGGAATCTGTCCCATCAGTCCCCAGCCCACGGTTGAGTAAACTCCCAAAGAGCGGTGCAAACACAATGCTAAAAGTCAGGATTAAAACCGCAGTAGAAAAATGCTCCTTCCAAGGCATGAATCTCGCTCTCCAAATCCACAATGGGACCGTTGCCAACACAGCACCAGCCAGGGTCGAGATCAGCACCAAGCGCTTCATTTCCAGTGTGTTGGAAAATACCGAAAACTCATACACGTACAGCATCATCAAAATGCTGAGGATGATTACGGCCAAAATGGCAAGCGGGCGATTTGTCATTAGGTACGTTGATGAAGGTTTATAAGGGTTTATGAGGGTTGATATTCAGTTCCGAAAAAGGACCATAATTCCCGAACTCGAGTGCAAGAAATCCCCGAATAACCAAATCCCCGAATAACCAATTTCTAGAACCGCTCCAGCGCCTGAATGAGCCGCTCCGGCAATTCCTCTCGGCAGGCCGATTGATAATCCTGATACGAACACGGTACCAGACGATGCCGCTCGTGCTTGCGTTTGGTGGCCACGGGGACTTGCATCCACCAGCGACCGCTTTTGGCGCTTTTCCAGAATGTGAGTTGGTAATTGAGCTTCCTAAAATCCACCACATATTCTGTTAGCCCATTGGTGGAGGCAGGGTAATCGCCTTTGCGATTAAACAAGCCTTCTAAAAGGTACCACAACATTTGAGCCGAGGTTTGGGCCGTAAGGTTGTCCCGGTCGGCCTCTGGGCGGAAACCGTAAAGCCCAAAAGAAGTGAGTTTGTCGCTCATGCCTGCGTAACGGCAAAGCTGGCAGGCTTCTTCCGCAAAATAGCCAGAGGGGGAAGGGTTTGTCACCCCTGGAGCTTCGCACTGTTTCAGGGCACTCAGGTGGAAACTCAGCAAATCCGCATCGCGCAGAACAGGCTCGGTTTCTTCGATGTTTGCCCGGGATTTTCCCAGCCGAACCAGGTCAAAATGACTCTTGGTCAAAAAGTCTATGGATTCTGAAGGGGTTTGGTGGACTTGAAGCCCGACCAGCCCAAAATGGAACAATTGAGGGTGCCGGGGTTTGAACAGTGGCGCATACGCTCCATCGGCGCGGAAATTCTCGTCCACAACGGCCATATTTACCAGCGCTTTGGCTTCTTGATAAGCAAGGAATTGTGCCCGTGCGAGATCATCTTTCCCTGCAATAACGATGGGCAACACCTTGCCGCTCAGCATTTCATAGAGCACCGGGATGAGCAGGGCAGCATCCGCTTTGCGCAGGTTGCCCAGATCCGCCACCGAACCTTTGGGAAAGGGAAAGGCACAACGGTACAGTTGTTCTCGAATCAGATTGGCCTCTTTGTCGCCCACCCCGATGATGGCCGCACGGACTTTTTTCAAATCCGGCATTTCATTGCGGTGGAGCAGGGCGTTTTTGCCAAAGGACCACGCTGGGAGCGTATCAACGGCGTTTTTGCAAAAAGAAGTGGATAGCGGTTTTAGCCAGTTTTGAAGCATAGGTGGGCAAAAGTAGGCGTTTGTTGCTAGTCCAGCCAAGGAAATCTATTCGTGTACTTCATGCATTTCAACTATTTTCGCTCCATGAAGATATCACGCTGCCTCCCTCTTTTCATGGCCTTTTTAGGCTTTCGTATGCTCGCCCAAACACCCCCATCCCTCCCCAACACCGCCTCCATCGCTACCTGCTTTCCTGACACCACCGGATACACCGTCCTGACCGTAGGCCCTGTCAACCGCGATTACAGCGACCTACAGGCCGCCATCAACGCCGCCAACCCCGGCACACTGTTGGTGCTTGACGCTGGGGCGACTTTTAAGGGTAGTTTCAGCTTGCCCAACAAAAACGGCAATGCGTGGATCATTCTCATGTCCTCGAAAATGGAGCTGCTGCCGGGGCAAGGGACCCGAATTGCCCCAACGGCGCCCACTGGTAGCCCAATATATCCGACCCAGCAAGCTGCAATGCCAAAAATCATTACTACCAATCTCTCCGGCCTGCCTTGTTTCAAAACACAGGCTTCCGCGCATCAGTATCGTTTTGTCGGGCTTGAAATCACGGTAGACCCCAGTGTGACCAATAGTTACGGGCTGATGTTCCTCGGTGATGGAAGTGCTGCTCAGAGTACCTTGAATGTGGTGCCACACGACTTGATCGTGGATCGCTGTTATATCCACGGCCATACGAACGCCACCGTTATGAAGGGCGGCGTGATCTTGAATTCAGCCAAATCGGCGGTGCTGGATTCTTATATCGCTGATTTTCACAGCATTGGGTTTGATACTTATGCTATTGCAGGAACGAACGGCCCTGGCCCATTCATCATTCGTAACAACTACTTGGAAGCTGCGGGGGAAAACATCCTTTTTGGCGGCGCGGCCCCGGCCATTCCTGGGCTTGTGCCTTCGGATATCGAAATACGGAACAATTACTTTTTTAAGCCCTTTTCCTGGCGCGTGGGTCACCCAACGTATGCGGGCAAGCACTGGACCATCAAAAATCTGTTTGAGTTGAAAACCGGCAAGCGGGTGCTGCTTGATGGCAATATCCTTGAAAACTGCTGGGCCGACCTCCCCACCGGACAGAGCGGATATGCCATTTTGCTCACCGTAAGGGCCGAAGGCGGAGGTTCGCCACAGGCCGATGTGAGCGACATCACGATCACGAACAATATTATTCGTCATACGGGAGCGGGCATTTCCTTGTCTGGTCACGATAGTCCCACACCCAGCCTGCAATCTAAAAGGATCCGAATCGCCAATAACTTATTCGACGATATCAGTGGTCCCGATTATGGCGACGGGAATGTTGCAGGGCCAAACGACGGCACTTTTATCAAGATTGGCGACCCTACTGATGTCTTTTTGGAGCACAACAGTGTCTTTCAGAGCGGGCCCATCACCTGGGCTTATGATACCACCGACCAGATCGCTATTCGCAACAACCTCTTTCATTGCTTTCTTTCAGATGGCGGTTACCAAGGTATCTATGGCCCCGGTTTCGCACAAGGCGGCAATGGGCCGATGGGTCGGTATTTTCCCGGTATCACGGATGCCAATCAACGCTTTCACAAAAACGCATTGATCGCTGGGCCCGACTTTCGATACAGCAATTACAACACAGTAAGTCAGAATTACTTCCCGGCCAATCCTGGTGCGGTGCAGTTTGTGAACTATGCGAATGGTGGTAATGATTACCACGGATACGCTTTGGCGAATACCAGTCCTTACAAAAACGCGGGAACAGATGGCGGGGATATTGGGGTGGATTTTACGCAGTTAGACAGCGCGTTAAATAGGCAATGGATCTGTGCGCCTACAGTGGGTTTGACGGAAGATTTGAAGGCATGGGATGTTCGATTATGGCCGAATCCTTTTCAGGACAGGTTTACGTTGCAAAGTGGACAGACGTTAAAAAATGCCGTTTTGCTTGTCCACGATGCCTTAGGTCGGGAAGCAAAACGGCTGGGAAATCTAAGCGGAGATCGAATTGAGGTGGATTTGAGTGGGGTAGGGCCGGGG